>JACAEJ010000005.1 GCA_013388925.1 Nitrososphaerales archaeon | reverse complement strand
GGGCATGACCAAATTCATGGGTAAATACGTTCCTCATGGCCTCATCCGTCATTTGACTGCATTTGGAAATACAATACATTGTGATGTTAGAACGATATGTCGCCCTTCTATTGTCCCAATAATCCCACGTATAGCCACCATAAGTTTCATTTCGCTCTTTAAATTCAACGAATACATCATAGTGATCAGTAGCTTAGTAAGGTATATGTAGCCATAGATATAGGTGAACATAAAGATCGAATCACGCCACTGGTCTAGGCCTCTATGAATATCTGAAATGTAAGATTCTTTGAACCATATTTTGTCCCCCTGTGGTATTACAAGAACGTTTAAATTGGTTTTTGACCAGCCAGTTCCGAACATCTCAATAGAAGGGATAAGCAAAGAGGCCGAACTAGAATTAGCGTTTGGGGATGGTATGACCACAGACACACAAGCTGAAGAGGTGAGAATAATGGAAAGAAAGAACAAGATTATCCTCTTCAAATCTATCAAGCCAATAAAGTCTGAACTAAATTTTTATTTGTTTAAATAGCCGCCCCTTGGCTCTAGTCCTATCACTTACAGCATGAGAGCGTGTTTAGAATAATGAGTAAGAGAGGATCAATCAATTCTGAAAAAATAAAAAGTGATGAGAGCTCAATCCCTGCTCTCATAGGGTTGGAGGACTTGGACATTTAGTATCGGAAAGTGAGCAGTAACTTGGACGTTTCCAATATCCATAAGGTAAAATATGGGACAGTATTTACAAGGCTTTTACGACTAGATTTCTTTCTGTGGATTTAAATTCGTGAAGAACGCCCTAATGGCTTCCAGCTTTCCATCATATTTCTGGGCAATTCTAGCCTCCACCTCTTGGGCAAAATCTCTCGTGAACTCTCTAGGTATGGAGACCAGCTCATCCACCATATCCAAAGCTATAGGCAGACCTGTTGCCTCGTTGAAATTGACCTGATTCCCTAGGTAGTCTAGAATCATCTGCATGTTCACGTTTGTTGGATACTCCATTTCAAAGGGGGAGTCTTCTTTAAAGATTCTCACGTACATTCTATTCAAGCTGGAAATGATGTCTTCTGCTTCTTCCTTACTAATCTGAAACGCTCCTATGAAGGTATCTAGGACCCATCTCCTGGCATTGTCCAGTTCCTTATCAAAGTCGAAGGTGCTGACGCTAGCCCCCATCTGTGTAGCAAGTCTACTGTATATTTTGAAAGATTGAGGACCTGTCAGGAGTGTTGGATATTTTAGGATTGTACTTGGGGGCATTACCAGAGTGAGGATGAACTTGTCTGAGAGGGAGACGAGAGGATGCCTTCTCTTCTCTTTGTATGAGAGGAACCCTCCAATCGCTCTAGTCCTACTCCTCTTCACTACTCCGATGCATCTTCGACTGTTGATTAACTCCTGAGTCGCATCGTAGGTTTCCTTGAGCAATCTCTCCATAGAAGCTGTCATCAGTCCTTCTCTCCTTATCCTGAAGACTTCATATGAGAAGCCAAAGAAGCTTCCATCTATCAAGACAAGATCAACATCCCCTCTCTCCAAAGCATGAAGGGCCATCTTCCTCTCTTCAAGGTCCTGTAAAAGAGCTAGGAGGTAACGGGTAAACTCTGAGGAGGATGATTGTGAGGTTCTAAGCCTTCCAGCACCATACCGAGGCTCCTCCATCTTCTCAAGACCTCTTACCACCACCATTCCAACCGAATACACTGTGAATCTAGCTCCAAGCTTTTCTCCAGGTGTAACAGATCTGGAACTATCTATCGCTGCTATAGTCATCATCCTGTCGGTCTTTTTGAGGTTTTCGAATGAGTTTGAGATCTTCCTCCTTCCCTCATCAACTGCCCTCTCTACCTCCGCTATTGCATCTAGGAGGCGGCCTGCCTCCTCTTCAGCTTCATAATAGAATCTCTCCTGCAGATCAATGGGTAGGTTCTTCCAAGTATCCTCTTTCGAAGCCATCCCACTCACTTCTTAATTCGCCTTGAAGGTCATTAGTAATGGGATAGGAGACGGGTTCATCTTGCCTGAGAAGTAGAACCTGCCAGGCTTCAAGGCTAGAAGATATTCGACTGGGATGCCATACGGTTCCAGCCATTTCTTTGCCTCTTCCATATCCAAGGGATGAATTGAACCGAAGAAGACTGTATTCAGATTTCTCCTCACGGATGCGTTTATGCCAATGTCGCCTGAAATCCCTTGTGAGACGAGAGTCATGCAAAGCTCATGCTTCCTCCCAAGAGCACATAAGGCCTTGATCCTCTCTGTGGCATCATGCTGGAGTCCTTGTGGCTCCCATGGAGAATACTGGGGTGCCTCGTCTATAACTAAGGCAAGCTTAAGTGATTTCCCTGCTTGCATCTGCTCGAGCAGGTAGTCTGCTAGGGAGACAAAGAAGGAGAGTTTTTCGTCACTTCCAACCCCACTCATATCGAGTGCTATCGCATCCTTGAGATCCTCGCTGAGTGACCTTGGACTCCTAACACCCATTATCTGACTGAAAGCTTCAGCTGATATCCTCTTCAAACCCCTGTTGAGCCTTCTTGGAAGACCGCTCTGGCGTCTATCCTCTTGAGCTACAGAATCAATGGCAGCCTTCATCTTTCGCTCAAATTCAGCTTTTAACTCCTCAGCATCCTTGTACTCTGATGACTTGGATGCCCAGTCGTCGCCCACGAAATCCTCTAGAGCATCTCTTATTGGGTTAGAGTCTCGTTGGTAGCCCGAGTATCCGAAGTTCCTAGCCTTCTCGCAGAGATATTCTATTATCGCTTCTTCATCCAATCGTACGTTGTTGATGCTCTCCTTGTTTGTAAGGTAGGGAGTGTAATCCGTACCGCTCCAGTCCAAAACAAGAACCCTGTATCCAGACTGTAGGAGGAGAGGGATGAGTGCATACCTTGCCAACCACGACTTTCCACTACCTGTAGCACCATAAACAGCGATATGGTAGGGGATGAACTTTGAGTCAACAGGTATCTTCCATTCATCAACTCCTTCATAGTTACCAATCCATACTACATCCTTGCCTAGGGCTATCAACTCCATTGGGTTAGGCTTATCTTTTGGTTCAAATGCACACACATCGCTTCTAGGTGCAAGGATCTCTTTATTTGGCTCAACTCCAGTTACGTCGCTACGGCCAATAACGGAGATATTAAATGAGAAGATCTCCCTTGCACTTGATGGCGTTCCGCCTTTCTTTGCATAAGCAACTCCAGGCCGGTAAGCTCCTACTGTGAGAGTCTCATTGACTCCTAGGCCACGCCTCAGAACACCTATAACCTTGCCACTAGTGTTATCTATCTGGACAATAGTCTCCGCCCTCACTTTCTCCTCCCCTGCCTGGAGAAGGACCCTACCACCCACTTCGCTTGATTCACTTGCAACTATGCCTATCTTTCTCATCTGTAGTCATAAGCCCTGCTCACGTATTAAAAGGTTGATAGGGGGCCTATGTTAGTACCCCATACTTAATGACAGGCTCAAACAGTTCTTTATTGATGACTTTGCAAACTCGAAAAGATTCAAAATGGCCATAGGAAGGTAGCCACGGCTCTAGTTAAATGGTCTATGAAAATCAAAAGTTTATGAACTAAGAATTAAAATAATATTTGAATAAGATTGCTGAAGAAATCTAGGGAAGTTCTCATTGTTGAAAGGAGCATCAAAGCTTTCTTGAGACTATATAGACCGATTTCACATTTGGAGAGAATGGACTTATATTATTGGAACGAGAGTGATGTACAAAGGGATCTCTGCAAGCATCTCAAAGAGAGGATGCCATCAGAATGGGTCCATGCTGAAGGATACATTGAGATACCAAGATATGCTCACTGGGGTGGTCCGAGGAGGGCAGATATTGTTATTATTAATCACAGTGATTATAAGAAATGGTTTAGGGAGGAAACAAAATACATCCCTCCTTATGAAGCGATGATTGAGCTTAAGGTGATTTGGCCAGGTCAGGGGCGAGTAGCCACCGAAGCCCAAATTAGAGATATTTCTATTACTCGAAAGATCAAAGTCTAGTTGTAAGTGGGATGTTAAATTTAAGGAGCATCAGAATAAATTTAAAGCAGAGTGATATACACAAAGATTGGTGTTAAATTGAGCGTTGCCTGCATCCTTAATATCGGATCGTTCCATGATTATAAGAATCCACATATTGTAACATTGTATAGGGATGAAGCATTATGGGGGTTAATGGAGAAGTATAAACGATTCTGGGAAAAGCTTGAATCTGGCACAAAAGTCCTAATTTATGGCGAGTATAGGAACGTCAAGGGAATCTATTCTTGTGGATTTATTAAAGCAAAAGAGTATAATACAGAACCCGTTCAAGAATGGAAGAAAAATCCGACAGGCTACCCTTACCATATCACTCTCAATTTATCCGTTAGGCCGAATAAGCTGAACAATGTTAAGCCAATCACGCTAAAAGAACTTTCAGAAATGGGTGTCCCATTCTTCAAAGGAGAACCCAAAACGCTGATTTCAATTATATTTTTTGATGAAAGCAACATAGATAAATTTAATGAATTATGGGTCATTTTCCATAAGAGGAACGATGTGCAAGAGCCAGTAATTTCAGTGGTTAAAGATGAGTTAGACGAATGGGTAGGCAAAAGGTTTCTTGAATTAAGAAAAGGCGTGACTTCAGAAGAATTCCAAAAAAGAGTGAACGATATCTTTAGGATGCTTGGGTTTGAAGTAATAGAGTTCCCAATTGGACGTTATCCCGATGCTGTAGTCTACTTACCTGAGCCATACAAGAGCTTTAATCCCTTCTGGATAGTAGTTGATAGTAAAAACATATCTGGCTATAACTTGCCTGAAGCTGATAAAAGAGCCATGGAAGAGTACATAAATAGCCAAAAACGAGAGGCACTTAATAGAGGCTTAGATCCTAGCAAATGCTACTTCCTTTTTGTAGCACCATCGTTTGAGAAAAGAGCTGAAGAAAAAATACGAAGCATCCAGGATAACACTAGAGCCAGTGGCGGGCTACTATTGACAGAAGCTTTGTTAAATTTGACGTTAATAAAGTTCAAGTATGGCAACAAGGTAAGAATTGATAGATTCACAGAATTAATCAGGGGAGCAGAGATAACTAAAGATAAAATTGATAGTATGAAAACCTTTTCTTGACAACTCATAAGCTTATTAAGTGTTCGACCACTACTTATCCTAGAACTGGAAGGGAGAGTAAGATGGATAAGAAACCCAATGAAGTTCCCAAGAGTAAAACGCAGAGAACCATAAAAGATTTGGTCGACGAGTGCATTGAAAGGCTTGGCATATGTGGAAGCTACAGAGTAGAATTCCCCAAAGAAAGAGTTTTTGATTACCCTGGGGAGGAAATCGATGTCTTGATTACTTTCGACTCTCGTGATGATCCGTTCATGGCAGAAGTTAGTCAGCTTTATGACCTGAAAAGGCGTCTTGAGGATATATTCTCGTCTGAGGGTTATACTCTCGACCACCTGCTCGTCTCAGGAGTTCCTCAGGGGTTATTATCCATGGACCTGCAACTCGTTTAACACTAATGGGAAAGTACTTTAAGGCTCTCGACGACATCCAAGCTGAGGCGAGAATGAGAAAGGGGGAGATGAAGCACAAGGACGCCATGAAACATCTTATGGATAAATTTGGAATCACGTATAGTGCTGCCAACTCCGCCGTGTATAAGTATAGAAAATATCACAGCTTGATCCCTTCGACCTGTTAATAGGAGAGATGCTACAATGAAGATTTCTGAAATCCTTAATATAATAAAGGAGAAGAGAAGGAAGCATTTCGAGTATGGCAAGGTTCAATCATATGAGCATGACTACTGGGTAGATATCATTATAGATGGTGGATTCTTTGGCAAAATCAACAGCTTATTGGATGATTTGACTGGAGAGCTCAGCATAGATAAGAACGAGCTTATGATATGGACCTCTGAGGAGTTGAAGGAAAGTATAGGGATAGGTTTCTTTCTGCCCTATCTGAGGAGGCTTTGTGAAGATGAAGTGAGAGCTAAATACGTCTATGTGGAGAGTGATTTCAAGGAATACGTTCCACCTATTAGAGAGAATCTGTATATAATTAGTGAAGGAAAGAGGTATGACACATACCTCGATGAAAATTCTCGGCTATTCTTAACCCGATGGTTCAACGATAATCCAGCAAAACCAGGCGACATTGTAAGTCTATGGTGTATTGAGTGGATGGGTAAATATCGCTTATACTTAAAGCGACAGTCCACTCAAGGATAAGAACCTTTACTTCTACGTCCGTTAGAAGTCAAACAAATAGTCTAAAGATAGGGTGTTAATTATTAGAAATCAAGTTCGAGGGTTTATCTCTTTTCCTATTTGGACTATTACTTTTAATAAAAGAATTATGTAATTATAGACATAATGATAAAAGTTTTAACAGGAAATTAATCCAGGAGAAGGGTGACATTTTGACATACCATGCTTTGCGATATATCTACCCTGTTACTGGATTATTATTTTTTGCCTTTCCAAGTTACTTACCATCCATAAGATCCAATTTAGAGAAACAAAGTATTAATAACGATAACTGGTATTAACTAGACGGTTAATCTTAACTTGGTTGGAGTAGCAAAGAAATGGGGCAAATTCTTTGATGAGAATGTTGCTTTAGATATGTTGATGAAAATAATAGATGATTTGGATGGCGAAGAATGGATTCAGAGGGATAAATTAGTTACAACCCTTCGCAAGTACGTGAAAAAGCACTATTCTAAAGATTACGCTAAACTTGGAGATGCTGATTATGGTAATATGATCGATTGGCTCAGTGCAAGGTACACCCAGATTGATAGAATGAGACCCATCTTAAAAAAGCTAGAAACCTTCGTAGAGAAGTACGAACGCCAAAAAATGCTAGGTAAGTGGGCCTATCGAAAAAGAGTAAGTTAAGCATAATCATTCACTTCTTCAATATTAACAATATTAACAAAAGTCTAGTTAATAGAGAATTACCCATAATATCATCTATAACTTCTCTTTTTCGACATATACGATAGTTTAATATCTTTAGCTTCCCTTCTTGGAGCTAAATCACTTTCACCATCAAAAAAGGAATTTTAAATGGGATTTAAATACGATTATCCCTGCTATTATTATGATAGGATATGAATGAGAAAGAGCTTAGACCCATCCTATTCACAAGAACAGAGCTTGGCTACCTAATAAGAAAGCTAGAAACCCATGGCGACTATAGCAGAGTCCTGAAGTACAGAATAACCAAGAAGCTAATAGAGTCTGAAAGGTTGATCTGGCCAATCCTTAAATCAAATCCCTTAACTAAATCATGGGTTCATGCCTTCATAGGAAAGATCGTTACAGCGGGTAGTAACGGCGTTACAATTAGCTGTAACGCTAAGGAAGAGGGGCTCAAGCCTTTAATCATAACGAGATGGCGGGCTCGCGGGGACTTGAACCCCGGACCTACAGCTTAGGAGGCTCGGCCAAGGGTCTGCCGCGCTCTCCAGTTATCATATCCGTGCTGCGCTACGAGCCCACTTGAGCGTATCTATAAATACGACTCACTGATGTTAAGATGAGGGCCGATTTAAGGTTTAGTGTAATAAATTCATCTTTATTATTTAACAAGCCCTATAATCTTAGCTAAATAATCAATCAAATCTTTTTCACGATATCCTTATCAGAAAACAATCTTCAAATCACTTTTATTTTTTCAATAAATTAGAATCCAAGCTTTTCATTTACAAAAATGAAGTCTATTTTACGATCTGGCGATGTTTCTCTCTCAAAGAGTAATAGTTTTCCTATAGCACTCCCACCATACCCTAGTCGTTTCATTCTTTTATCCTCTAATGAAAGTGAATAATTCCGAACTCTTTTGAATCCTTCTTCTAATGTAGGTACAATCTTTTGAGTCCCTACAATCCAGATAACATTCTTTGATGAGTAGACGTATGCAGAAATCTGACTACCAGTGAAGCTAGCTACTAATATTTCTCCTGTTTCAGCAACTGCATGCACACTACCAATGAAGTATTCTGCTGTCATACTTTTTCTGCGAAGCTCCTCTCTCTTGGCTGGATCTTCTTCGGCTAGGATTTCATCTTTGAGATTCTTCCATGAATGTTTTCCAGATTTGAGTAAATCAACAAAGCCTATTTGCTCAAGAGTAGTAGAGCCACCAGTCATGATCTCTGCTCCCGCAGGAATCAGTTCTTTCAATCTCTTTAATGCATCTTCTTTTGTGTTCACGAAGTCAACACTAATACCTCGTCTTTTGATAGATTCCATTGTTTTTTCGACTATTTCTTTTGGCGGTAATTTATCGTAGCCCATAGTTTAATCATGAACTTAACAATTTATAATAATTTTGGAGAACAAGCGCCAGTTTCTGCTGACTATTATCAGTCACTTTAATTAAATTATTGGCAAACTACATACTTTTATGCGTTAGTTCTATCGATTTGGATCATCCTGCTCCTAATGGAGGTTTCTTTTGCACATATCTATAATTCCTTTGAGTCCCTATTCGTGTAAGCATGTTCTCTCTCACCAATTCAGCCAAAGAATGGGATACAGCAGTCCTATCGTAATGGTAACCTCTTCTTGCCAATTCATCATGAACATCGCCTAAACTCTTGGGAGTGGAGAACCAGCCTTCAGACCATAATTTTTCTATCAATCCTCTACAAGTTAAGGTTCCCCTTGGCTTTTCTGATATTTCCGATTTAATTTCAGGTACAGCGCTCAAGCCTGAAAGAACACTTTCAATAGTCTCCTTGACCTTATTCTCTTCACACTCTATCTCTACTTCCCAGCTCCCTTTCTTTAGTCTTATCCTCACTATGCTAGGTCTTGACAAATCCCTCTACCATATTGTTTATTGTTGCACAATTTGTAATTGCGCAACATTTATAAACCCAACCCTACTCTATATTGTTGAACAAGATGGGCAAGCAATTAAACCTTCCGATCGGCGAAAAGGTTCCAATGGACACATCATCGATGATAGAGACTATAACAAAGAAGCTGTTTTGTGAGGTCAAGTCCTGCGTATCAAACCTCGATGGGAAGAGGGTGGTCTTTAGCGCGTACAACTCCAACATAAAACCCGTTGGAGGGTGGCCCTCAGGAGAAGAGATAGAGGCGAGGGAGTTTCCAAGCATTTCTCGACCGGCAGTCCTGGCCGCTATAGATTCGTCTTGCATTCATATAGCAGACGTAGAGGATGGCTCCATTTATGTAGCCCGTGTTGCTTCTGTCTTTTTCTACAACAAAAAGCCCCAGAACCATATAAGGATAGGTCCTATCATCTTCTACTTGAACGAGCGAACCTTGATGAATTTTATGTGCGAAGACTGCAGGGATGATAGACTCTCTGGACTCATTCTGCTAGATGATTCCATTGCCCAGTCCATGATTAGAACAAGGCTAGAAAGGACCTTCGCGATGGAGCTGGCTCGAGACCTTTCGGAGGGAGTTATAATGATTGATGGCTCCCTGAGAAGTTCTATCTTCGATGTGAGAGGTTCTAACCTTTTGGGCATCTTATCCGCCGCAAAAAGAAACGACAACAAGGTCATAGGCATTTCGAAGTCGTCAAGGCACAGAATACTGAACAAGCTTTCTGGAAAGCTTCAATCGATAACTAAAGCCCCTCTCTACACCGATATTCATAGATTGGTGAGTCCCATATTGAAGAGTGTTGAAGGGCACATCTTGCTCGTCAAGTTTGCCGATGATGGCTTGGTCTTTAGGGTAGACATTGGCAACTTCGATGATGATTTCGAAGATTTATTGTCAAGGGTAAAGTATAATGACTGCTTCTTCAGGGGGTACCCAGAGTCCCTAAGGCTGGCCCATCACCTATCGGTGTTCACTAGTTCTGAGGATATATCCGTCAAAAGCTACCTCTCAGAAAGATTTGGAGTGGTGGAGTTGCCGGCAGAGGACCCAAGAAAGATAGCACTGGGTAGCCTAAAGATAGGGCCTCTGAGGAAAAGTGTTCCAAGATGAGAATTCTTGAAAAGTCTGGGAATGAAATCCTTCTCTTGGCGTTACCCAACGAGGAGGTATCACGTGGTGATTATGTTCTCATCGAAGACGGAATCCAGGACATGAAGATGGTAGTCCAGGTCTACGACGAATCTTATCTAGACTGGCCCGAGCTTGTGAACGATATGGTAAGGGATGAGATCCTGAATACCTCTGCCAAGAGGATAGAGCACGATCCATTGGAAATCAAGACTATAGCCTACCTTATCAGAGACATGAAGTTGCTCAGATGTAAGATTAGAGGTGTTGTCGAGAGAGACAGCCTCATTTCGAACCTTTCTTGGCTCCCTTCGAGAGTGACATCGAAAGTCAAGAAGTTGTCCATTGCCGAACTTTTTTCTCTGGCAAAGAGGGATGGCACTAGGATGATCCCTATGGGTATTGCGAACAGTGGGGAGGGTTTTCATATTTGCGCCGAATCTTTAGACGGGAAGCTCAACATAATCACTGGCAAGAAAGGGACGGGAAAGTCACACCTTGCCAAGCTTATAGTAAGCAGGCTGGCGGAGTATGGTGCATACACCATAATCTTCGATCTTAATGATGAGTATGGTGGCATAGGATGGAGTAAGGATGGCACGCCCAACTCCATACACGATAAGGTCCTGTGCCTTGTTCCAGGGCACTCTCTACGCTTTGCTCTGGATTATATAGGCTTGTCAGGTATGGTGAACATGCTCCAGCACACTTTGGACATCCCTGGGGCTTCTTTGAGGGAGTTCATAAGAATCTGGGAGTTACTAAGAACTCAGGGCTCGATAAGTATGAGTTCTCTTGGCGACACCATTCAGAAGTGGCGGTGCAATGAATTAATTAAAGATGCTCTATTCTCAAGGTATCACACCATGCTTTCTTCCAACCTGTTTTCAGATGATTGTGAGAGCTCTACAAAATTTGAGGAGTTATCCTCTAGACTTAAGGAAGGTGGGGTCATAATAATATCCCTAAGCCGTCTCCAACCTCTGGTGAGGAAGATGTCCGTCGAGGTCGTTCTGAGCAAGATCGTCGAGCTCCTAGGAAGAGGCAAAATACCGCCCATCTTCTTGTTCGCGGAAGAGGCCCACCTTTACCTCAGGGATACCTATTGGGATGACCTTGTCACTAGGATGAGACATTTCGGGGTCTTCACCACCTTTATAACGAATCAGCCTGATGTGATAAAAGACTGCATTTACAGACAGGCAGATAACATCTTCATTTTCAACTTTACGAATGATGCCGACCTAGAGAGCCTCTCTCGCGCTTCCGCAACGGATTCGGATACTATAAAGTCCATTGCCAAGACACTGCCACCAAGGGTCTGCATGGTACTTGGAAAGGCAGTAAACGACCTTCCAATCATAGTCGCGGTGAGGCCAGCGGACATGCTCACCTTGGGAGAGACAAACCTGTTCTTCAAAGATGAGGAGGATGGTATGAAGGTAAAGGTTTGTGGGAGTATTTCGACAAAAGTTTAATATCTGTTAGTCATATATTGAAGATTCATGAATCAGGGCATAAATGAAGTTCTTGCCAAGATCGCTGGAAACGTCATAACGAGCCCGAACCCCTGCACCGCTTTGAAGGCTTGGAGAAAGAAGCTCAACATAAAACAGGTTCAGCTCGCAAAGGGGATGAAAGTGTCCCCTTCCGTATTGAGCGATTATGAAAGTGGGAGGAGGTCCTCGCCTGGGATAGGTTTCGTAAAGAAGTACTTAGAGGCGCTCATAAGTCTTGACTATGCCCACGGTCGTGTCCTCGAAAAGATTACACCGCCCCAAGACAAGTCTGCCGTCATAGCCATAGGCGAATTCAAAGAGCCTGTCAGCGCAAGGCGGGTAGTAGAGTTAGTGGAAGGAAAGGTTCTAAAGGGCGAGGCTTATCTCGGCCAAGAAATCTATGGATACACGGTATTGGATAGCATAAAGGCAATATACGCCCTCTCGGGCTTCGACTTCTACAGGATTTTCGGTGCGACCACAGAAAGGGCACTGATATTCACGAAGGTAGGTCTCGGGAGATCACCCCTTGTTGCCATCAGAGTGTCACAGTTGAAGCCTAGAATGGTCGTCCTTCACGGTCCAAAAGTTGTAGACCATCTAGCGATGGACCTTGCGGAGAAAGAGAAGATAATCTTGGTCCTGTCTTCTCTACCCAATGAAAAAGACTTCTCGGATGCCCTAGATGAACTATGACCAAAAAAGAATTGACAAAAAAGTATTAGAAGGAGTGCTTCTCTCCTAAAGAATTGGCAAGCGATGTCGCCTTCAGCCATAGATCTAATCACCTATCTTTTTGTCGTGGTGGCTCTGGGGGCCGTGTCCCTAAAGGTCAGGGCTTTGAACTTGGGGGGAGTCGCGGCTTGCATCTTTGTGGGTTACCTGATCCTTCTGGGCGGGGGCTGGTATTGGTTCCTTGTAATGCTCGTCTTCTTCGTAATTTCTACTGAATTCACAAAGTTCAGGTACAGCTACAAGGAGAGGTTTGGCACTGCCCAAGAGAAGGGAGGAGCGAGGGGCTGGCCTAACGTATTGGCGAATGGTGGCGTTGCCGCTATCTTTTCTTTAATGGAATTCCGTTTTGGCGGGGGGATTTACGCGGTTGCTTTCCTCGGTGCCATGGCTTCTGCTACGGCGGATACCCTTGCCACAGAGATAGGCCTGTTGAGCAAGAAGGAGCCTAGGCTTATAACCGATCTAAGGAAGAAGGTTCCCGCAGGATCGTCTGGTGGAGTTACCTCCATTGGGACGCTGGCCGCCCTCCTCGCATCGCTTCTCATAAGTGTCACTGCGATGGCTCTCGGAATCGTAGATGCGTCGCCCATCGAAGTATTGGCCATAGTAACTCTGGGTGGGATTGTGGGGTCCATCGCTGACAGCATCCTTGGAGCAACAGTTCAGAGGATAGGCATATGTGAAAGTTGTGGAAGAATCACTGAAAACTTAAGGCATTGCAGCAGTCCTACGAGGAGATTAAGAGGACTGGGTGCTATAGACAACAATGTAGTGAACCTCCTCTCCACCTTTATCGGTGCCTTTTCAACCGTAGTCCTCTTTATTCTCATATGATGATGGGTTCTTGCCACTAGACTCTCTAGGGATTGTGAGAGCGCAAAGCCCCCAGAATATGATCGGAGAGCTCTTTGATGTCCATTCTCTTCTGATCCCAAGTATCCCTATCTCTGATAGTGACGGTGCCATCTTCCAAGGTCTGATAGTCTATAGTTATGGAGAAGGGCACTCCTATCTCGTCGGCCCTAGCGTACCTCCTCCCTATGGAGCCCGAATCGTCATATATGGCGTCTATCCCTTTTCTTCTTAGATTCTCCCATACCTCTAGCGACCGCTCTTTAAGACCGTCCCTCAATACTAGGGGGAATACGGCGGCCTGAACGGGAGCAAGGTACAAAGGAAGCTTCAGCACGACCCTATCTTCTTCCTTCTTCCAGTAGGCATGCTCAAGGGTAGCGTACACCAACCTCTCTATCCCGAAACTTGGCTCAACCACGTGAGGGACAAAACGCCTCACTTTGACCTCTTCCTCCACTTCGTCAAACCCTACAAATTCCTTGGGCAGCTTTAACCCCTCTACAAGAACCTCTCCTTGCTCATCAAGACTCTTCTTTACATCTTCTGGGCTCATCTCCTTCAACCGCTCCATTATATTGCTGGCCTTTTCTGGGAAGGCCGCTCCAATCTTCTTTACGTCGATGTTCATCTTTAATCGCTTGATCCTTATTGGCTCTGCCAATTCTACTGAGGCGGAAAAGTCCATAGAGCTTTTCTTCGCATGAGATTGTAGATCGTAGTCCGTCCTGTAGGCATGGCCGGCCACTTCGACCCACCCAAACTTGTCAAGGAAAACTTCGTGATCATACGTCTGGGCAGAGTAGTGAGCTCTCTCGTTGGGAAGCTTTGCATGGAACCTCTGCTTATCTTCCACTATGCCCAGCTTTGCAACGAACCTCTTCGATAGTGCCATGAAGTACGCAAGCCACTCCTGTTTTATTATCCTCCTGTTCAGAGCTTCTTTAACACTCATTATGAGGGGCTCTTCTACACCCTTCTCCACCAATTCTTCTGGTAGTATCCTGAGTTTTTCTTCTTCCACCTCTCTCAAAAGGGGGCAATTAGAGTTCGAAGGATCGAAAAACAGTTCGATCTCCATCATGGAGAACTCCCTCAGCCTTATCACTCCCTGCCTAGGAGAGATTTCGTTTCTGAAGGCCTTACCTATCTGTGCGATGCCAAGTGGCATCTTGCCTCTAGACACTTCGTATAAACGTTTGAACTCTGTGAAGATTCCTTGAGCGGTTTCGGGTCGCATAAAGCCCTCGCTTTCGCTATATGGACCTATCGCGGTCTCAAACATGGTCAGAAAATGGCCCAAGCTCCACTTTGTATTGCCACACTCTGGACATTTGACGTCTCCTTTGTTCATCTCCTTCCCCATATCCTTTAGGCTCATCCCTTCGGAAACATAGTGACCAAGGTCGATCAAAAGGTGGTCTGCCCTGAACTTCTTGTGGCATTTTGAGCACTCGGCCATAGGGTCCTTGAAGCTATTCACGTGACCTGATGCTTCAAACACTATGTAAGGAGAAATTAGGGGTGTGTCAACTTCGGTAAAGCCATGCCTGTGAATAAAGTAATCTCTCCACAGCTCGATCATTCTGTTCTTCATCTTCACGCCGAGCTCTCCAAAGGATACGAACCCGCTCACCCCACCGTAGATTTCTAACGCTTGCCAGAAGAACCCTCTCCTTCTTGCCAATTCTAAGAGCTTCTCGGCTTTGCTCTCCTTTGCCGATTTCAAAGGTATCGTGTCATCCACTACATAAAGTATGGATTAAAGGATTACTAGCCTCTCTGAGAATAAATAGTTTCACATATACCTGTTTAAGAAGCCGCGACCATGGTTATAAGTAAGATGAAGGATACAGTTCCAATTGAGTACTTCCATCTCATAGTGTAAGCTTTTCTGAGTAGGTACGTGCCTGTCGAAATTATCAGGGCTGTCCATAATATTTCAACAAAAAGAAGGTAGCCTGATGAGGGGTAAATAAGGAAGGTTACATAGTAAAAAGGGCCTGTGTATGGGAAAATAAGATAGGTAACTGAGAAAAGAAATGTGATAGCCGACGAAATTACAAGGGCCTTAAGATAGTCTACTTTGTTGGGATCTGCAAGTTTTGTAATCAGGTGAATCAAAATCGAGCCACAAAAGACCTGACCCAATGTTAGTAGGGTGATTGGTATCAAGAAAAGATAGCCCACAAGGCTTCTATAATCAAAGTGGTTGAGAATGACGTTGAAGAAATTTAGGTATACCCAAAGGGTCGAAATGACCAGAATAAAGAATAGCGCGAACAACCTATTGTCCTTTTTGAATTTTACCATCAATCAACCCTTCAGATTTACTGTTAATAAATAATTAAGCATAATTGTTCGGCTAGCTTTTTCTCTCAGTAAAATAGAAACTGGTTCGTATGAATCAATAATAACAAAAACTTGGCGGAATGACAGATTTACCTTCCGCCAGGATTTTTTTGCGTCGTAAAAGTATGCTTTCTATCGAGAGCTTACTCCTGCGACTCTCCTTCCTTCCCTACAGGCTCGACTATCTGACCGTTGGCGTATCTGTTCCCAACCTGAGTAATTTTGATTTTTACTTGCTGTCCAGCCTTCGCCCGTGGAACGAAGATGATGAACCCTTCGATCTTCGCTATTCCGTCGCCACGTCTGCTGATTTCGGTGATGGTGACATCGTACTCCTTCCCTACTTCGACGGGTTTGGGTCTGAACGACCTTGATCCACCGAAGCCGCCACGTCTATAGCCGCCTCCCTGTCCGTAACTCGTATCTTATCAACTCCTAGCGCCCGATGACGCTAGGCAGAGGGCAACAATTATGGTATATATCTATTTCTTGGCTTTCAATTCTTCTTCGATCTTATCGAGAGATTCTCTTAAGAGCTTAAGTTGTTTCTCTGAATAGCCACAATACCTTCTTGCTTTCGCAAGCTCTTCCCACAGTTCCTTTTGGGACATAAGTAATTCACAGTAGAACCAATATATAATGTTATTCCCTGTTCTAGCCGACAATTGCTACTAATAAAACTGAGATTTGGCTCATTTTATTATAAATTTGATTAAATCTTTGGATAGATTTATAATCTGGGTTGTCATAAGTGGATCGGAATGGAAGAGGGAGTCTTAGTTCAAGGCAAAGCCTCGTCTAGCTTCGTCAGATTTCTAGATCGGCTTGGAGGCGCCCTGATAGAACCTCGAAAGACCTTTTACGATATGTTGGCCGAGAAGGGAGGGATAATAGAGCCTCTTCTCTTGGTTGTCTTGTTTTTTGGCCTTCAAGGCGCCCTTGTAGGAGTCTTCTTGTTCAGATTGTTGTCACCCATCACGCCCTTTATGTCCTTCATAGGAGCTGAGCAATCGATGACATTGCAAACGTTTCTTTTAACAATTCCTGTGATTACTACCGTCTCATGGGTGATCATTGCTCTCTTACTCTGGATCATCTCAGCAGGCATTGCTCATCTCTGTGCCAAGTACATCTTCAAGGGCAGGGGATCCTATACCCAACTTCTTACGCTTTATGGATATGCCTCCGTGCCCAGCTCTTTGGTGATACTGGGCATGATCCTTGTTGGTCTTAACGTCTTCTCCTTCTTCGTTTTCTTCATGTTTCTCTCCATAGTTGCTGCCTTCTGGACAGTTGTCATCCTTGTAGTTGCCGTTGAGAGGTGCTATCTTATAGACCCTGGCCAGGCCTTCATTTCTTCGTTCATAGTGCCTTTGGCTGTCTACCTCGCCTTCCTGGCCCTTATAGGGTGGCTTTTCTTGGCTCTAGGAGGTTTCTTCTTATGAGGGTTAACACCATCGTAGGAGGGATTATAATTACTATTCTGCTGGTGAGCGTGGTCTATGCCTTCGCATCCCCCATCATATCGGGGCCTATCTTCCTCACTGGCGATGATAAGGCAAGGGTTACTATTGAGTACTCTCTCAACAGTACTCAAATGCCAGGGATAAGTTATGTGAATCTGAACTTCACTTTGAAGTCTGGCGGTATAGAGGTCAACTTCACAGATGATATAGAACTGATCTACAAGTTCGTCTTTAGGCAAGACCCAAGCGTAGGAGAGCCAAACATCACAAACATAAAGTTGAATAGTGAACTGCTTGTCGATGTAATGGCCGAATCTGGCGATGTCAGAGTTACACTAGGTAGCAATTACATCTACAATTGCAATATGAGCGTTGGGGCTGGTGGAGTAGCTGCTACTCTTTCCAACAGTACGAACTTGGGTTACCTTAATCTCATAGTGACATACGCTGGCGGGGTCTCTGTAGACATCCTTGACGAAGCCTCTTTCGACTTCTTGAATCTGATGGTGAATACAGGAGGGGTCAGGTTACATATTGATGCCAATAGTCTTGGAAAGAACTGTAGCGTATATTCTGAGGTCAAGGTCGGAGGGATGATTGTAGACTCTCTCCTATTGGGAACTGACCTTGGATGTAGGGTAAGGGCATCTGTAGACATAGGAGGAATCTTCCTGAACACTGTCGACTTTACAAAGATCGAGGAGAGTGCCAACAAAGTAGAGATAATTTCTAGCAACTACACGATAGCCTCAACGAAGATCGATATAGATGTATTCTTAGGTTTAGGGGGAGGAATGGTGAACGAGAACCCATTCTTTACCTTTCCAACAGGCTTTGGCTAGATAAAGATTTATGAAAGTTTTAATACTTAAAATGATGCTCCGAGTACCCTATCATAGTGATGATATTGGATCCTATCAAGAAGATAGGCATAATCGGCGCAGGTAAGATGGGGGAGGCTTTGATATCTGGCCTCCTCAAATCGAAATCCTTCTCTCCTCAAGATATATTCTCATCTGAGATC
>JACAEJ010000004.1 GCA_013388925.1 Nitrososphaerales archaeon | reverse complement strand
GGTAACTTTAAGGAATTGAGAGACATCTCTAACTAACTGTGATATTCTACCTTCTTTGCTGGGCTTTGTCATAATTACCTTCCCCTTCAATAACTCTAACTCACTTTCTATTGCTCTTAGACTTGAAGATGATGAGGAGAAGCTTAGGCAAGTAGAAGCTGAGCTGGCCTGGGTTAAAGAAGAGCTGAGACAGAAACCCAAAAGGGATATGAAAGAGACTAGGTTCGCCAAGCTGGCTGGATATCAATGGAAGGACGAATCTGACCTTATCAGGAAGGCAAAGGCTTTGGAAGAGAAGAGGGAGACCTTGGCGAATGGTATCAAGGCAAACAGACAAAGTTTCATGGAGGGTTTCTCCTCAAAGGATCTTACTGTGCCCTTGGATCCAAAACCCAACCGTGAATCAGGGGTACTCTTCTTTAGCTATAGGAATGGTGTAACATATCCCAGGACTGTCAGGGTCATAAGCAATATCCTTGGCATGTCCCTGCCTATAGTGCTTGAGCCTGTTACAATTTCAGAGCGTGATGTCAAGGTCGCCGGGGAAGATCAATACTTAGCAAAGGAGAAGGTTGTAGAAGCCTTTGAAGGTTTGCAGAAGACTTTAGCTTTGAAGTTGAAGCAACCAGTCAGAAGAAGACTCTAATTAATCACGCCATTCATAAAAAGACTCGGGATAATAAGTTAGGGAATATATCTATCTTATCCTTTATTACATTGATCTTCGCTTGGTATAGACTTACGGCTATCAAACTCCATCTTTTTGTGCTTATAACTTAGTCTTACATTTTGTTCTCTCATCTCATTATCTCTACATCTAAAGTCAAAGTGCGTCTCTTGCTGTTTTCTTAATAGGATTCAACCTACACCTCTAACGCATCAGGTCGCCTCAGTTTATCCCCGAATAAAACATCAGCTAAGGTGTCAGTATTCCAACCATCCAAAAGACAGAACCTAAGGTACTTATTTTATCTTAGGGGGTGTGGAAAGTCGTTTTTAAAATATAACAAATGAAAATCGTCTAAAACAACATTTAGATATTAGTCTCTTTTCTCTGATTTCGATATTCCTATCCATCTCGAGGTTCTATGCATATAACCTCGATATTCAGCTCCATACTTCCCGAGAAGGAAACGTTCTTCGGTTGGTAACACGATGTGCCACAGGATTATCCATGCAGCCTCACATAGCAGAAAAATGCTTTTATTGTAAGCTATCTGGACTTATTATGGTAGTTGTTGGAGCGCCACTCAGTAGAGAGATTGAAGAAAACGATTCCTGGCGACAGACTCGCCGTGATAGAGGAATTCAGCCCTAGCGAAGGGACTTATATTGATAGAGATGCCATCAGGGCGACGAAAGTGGGAGTGAAGAACTATGACCTCAAGAAAAAAGAAGTCAAGATAGAAGTCTTGCAAAAGACCAGAAAGATGGCCATGGTGGGGGATAGTGTCATAGGACAAGTGGAGGCCACTCAAAGTAACACGGCCAACGTGAGAATCTATTACATTAACGATAAGAGGAGCTTGGGCGGGTTCACGGGGATGCTCCTGCTAAAGTCCGATAACCATCACAGGAGGGATAGGAAAAAGTCGATCATGTTAAAGTCTGGAGACATTATCAGGGCAAGGGTTACGAGCTATACGAACGCCATTATCCACCTGTCCATAGATGAAAATGAAAACGGCGTAATATACACGACTTGTAGTTCGTGTGGCGGATTGATTCGTAGGCTTAACCAAGTGGTAGAGTGCGTCGATTGTGGTTTTGTAGAAGATAGGAAACTCGCGGCGGACTTTGGCAGAGCCCACCTAAAGTGACTCAAAATATATATTAAGTAATCAACTCATAGATGATGATGATGGAAATAAAGATACTTTCTAGCTCTGAAAGGGCGCTACTTGTTGACATCGAAGACGAAGACATATCCATACCAGAGATAATACAACATGAACTTCTTAAGGACGACCGCGTAGTATTTGCTGGATGGGCTCAACGACATCCATTGTTGAAGAGGATTAACATGAGGGTCCAGACCAAGGCCACCGAGCCTTTGAAGGTTTTGATTTCTGGTAGTTCTAAAGCATCTGGGAAGGCCTCTGAACTGATTTCAGAGGCGAAGAGAACTTTATCAAAGTAGGTGGTACCATGCAGTTCTGTGGAAAATGTGGTGCGAGACTCAAGTTAAAGCAGATAAGGACAGAAGGCAAACCCTTCCCTGGCCTGGCTTGTGACAGGTGTGGCTTTTACATAAGGATAGAAAGTGTAACGACAAAGCCTGAGGAGAGCTCAACCAGCAATATAAAGGTGCTTGGTGACGAAGCGAGTGAGATAAAGACCCTGCCTGTAACTACCATAGAGTGCCCGAAGTGTAGTAATATGGGTGCTTATTGGTGGTTCCTGCAGACGAGAGGAGGGGATGAACCCCCGACCCAGTTCTACAGGTGCACAAACGAGAAGTGTAACCATACCTGGCGATTGTACACATAATCAGAAATTTTCTACGTGAGATCTATAGTGTAATGGACAATAAGACTGACACTAATATATGAAATAAATGCTTATGAACAGAGAAGAATTATAGCGGCAAAGACCTACAATTCAGGTTTCTTTACGAGCAGAATCGAGTGGGTTCTGTGGGGTATCCTGAAGTTCTCTAACTTTTACAAACCCGATTCTTTTTATCAAATTCGTTATCTCCTTTACGGAATAGGCTCCTACCATTAGATTGAATAGGTCTACTGATAGGGGCCCGGTCTCAGGCTCATCAAAGTTCACGCATAATTACCATATGCCTATCATCCCCTCTTTTGTGTATGATTTATGCGAGTTGGTTTGATACAGTTGATAGGGAAAGACTTAATCGACCCCCCTTGAACCTGTTGCTTCAGAGAAGTATAGGATGCCAAGGAGGTGTGCACGCGTCTTAAAGCAGAGGACAGCGCCCTGTCCGAATTGTGGTCTACGGACAGTAACGATTACAGTAACCAAGGCAGTGCCGGGCAAACACTACAATTGCGACCGATGCGGGCACGAATGGCAGGATAGGACGGTGAGGAGATACCGTCAAAGAAAGACTCTGTTTAAGATGTTACTTGGAAGGGTCTTAGAGCGGAAGGGCCAGTTGAACCCACGTGACCGTTTCTTCCTCGAAAAAATACATGAACAGGGCAAGTCCAGCTTGGAGTATCATAGTAGACTCCTCAGAATCGCCCACAAGGTTGGAATAGATTTCAGAGAGCAGGAGTGAGTCGCTCCGATTAATGTACGTTTCAAGCATGCCCTGTGCGTACTCAATCTCTTTATACAGTGTCTGGGTAGACTACTCTTTCCAGATTATGGCATCTATCCCGTTTTCTTTTTCTATTTTGATCTTGTGTTCTCTGAACCTATCGTTATTGTGGATATTAGAAATGAGAATCTTGATTGACTTAACTTTGAAGTTTTAATTTGAAGCCTATTCAGCCTGTTCTGACACGTTTGTAGGGATTGGTAGCTCGAGGAACTTCTCCTTCATCCTCTGTTCAGCCACAGCCGAAGCTTCAGCCAAGATCTTCTCTGCATCTTCATTGGCTACTTCAAAGTTCAGCGTCAGACCGCCGAGTTGCCCTGCATCCACCAGTATACTACTCAGTATGCCGCTGATTTCGCCTATTTCATGCTCTGCCTCAGGCATGACTCCCACCAAGCCTGACCTAACCGACCTCACGATACCCATCACAGGCGCCAATGTTGCAGCTACGTCACCCAGACTCTGAACCGTACCCAACCTAAATTCGATCTGCTCTAAAGCTACCTTTGACTGGCTCACCATCTTCGTCATCTTCCTCACTTCAGACAGTTCATTCGATAAAGAAGAGGCCATTTGGGCGTCATGCCTCTGAAGCGAAGCCGTAACCTTGTTGAAGAGGGATGTATCCCTTTCCTTTAGCTTTGAAAGAGTGGAATCCAATCTACCTACCTGTGCCTGAATCTGGCGAGTCGCCTGCTCAAGCCTAGGTCTTAGGGGATCTTGTGGCTTGACCGAGTCTTTTAATCTCTCTTTAAATTTCGGTCCTTCCGGCTTCTTCCACTTATTTGTAAACTGGGACATTTTACTACCAACCTAACGCTACCCATTTGGTAGGGCTGTTGTTATGTAATTGCATGTTGGATTCCTCTAACTCTCTGCTCAGATTTTCTTGAGCGATTCATCTTCAAACTCTTGAAGCCCTTCAAACTCTGATGCTAGTCACTTAGGTTTAGCAACATATTCCATTAAAGTTGCAACTTAAGTAGAAGGCATATAAAACCACGTTCCTATTCTTCGGGCAGTCGTGAAACTTGCCCAAGCTAAAACACTTCGGAGGTTACATGAGGCTTACGAAAGCCTTCATGATATGTTTGAAGAGTTAGCGCTCAGCCTTAGGCGTCTAAGAATCCTTTTTACATCTCCAAGTGAACTTGAACCACCCGGTCGTATTGTTTTCCCGCCTTGGTCATCCTAAATTCAATCAGAAATACTGCCTTGCGCACCTGAACAAACTTATGAGTAGCTAGGCGTTTCTGCCTCGTGATTACTCCCCGATAAGTCACCATAACCTCCTCCTTGGCCTCAACTTTCGACTTTACAGCCGCGACACACAGATTGTAGAGGTTCCCTCGTGGAAAGCCCAACTTTCCATCAAGAAACTCAAGATAATCCTTCGATGTAAGATGAGCCTTCCTTGCTCCAGGATAGTAACTCATATCACTTGGATAGATTTTAGTGCTAATCAGCTTTGCCTTTCTTCTCTTCTCCTTCTACGCTTCGGGAGACAATTTGAGCCTTGGCAAACCTGTTGCCCACGTCAATGACCTTGATTTTTACATGCTCTTCCACTTTCGCCCCTTCTACGAAGATAACAAATCCCTGAATTCTTGCAATGCCATCGCCTCTCCGGCTGACTTCAGAGATTCTAACTTCATACTCCTTGTCAACTTCTACTGGTTTCGGTCCGCCAAAACTGGAACCACCACGCCCATAGCCTCCCTCACGTCTGTACCCCGTGATTTTTCAACTCCTTTAAAACAACAGTCGAGCACTAGATATTAATCTTTCTGGTTCGCTTTGGCGGAAAAAGCGCGTAAAAGTTAGTCAAATTTAATAGGAGCACAAACAGCATAAGTCACTGACAAGGATGAAGTCCAAGAAGCAACGTAAGCGTAAGATGAGGAAAGCTCATACTAGCGCACGTCACTCAGACGTACATCAACATTAGGTCACGTCATTAGAAATATGAGACACTAGTAGCAGCCGATACTCCGTCGACGCGTGAATTACACGTTCAGACGTAAATATTCATCCTTTTCAGCGAGGAGGACAGGTTAGGCATTGCAATAATTCGATCAATCCTTGTATCCCTCAAACAGAATCACATTAGATGCGATTAAGTAGGTAGCTGGGAATTGATAACGGTGGCGATTTTCTCGGCGGAAGGCTGGTTGCGCTGGCGTGTTGTGGCTGTATTGCTTGTTCGTTAAATAGGCGAACCATCTCCATAGATTCATGAGCAACCGACCGAAGGTGCTGATGGTCACTTATCCAGACGAGTTCGCCAAGCAGGAGGCAGTTGGTCTGGCGAAGGCGGCAGGATACCTAGTTGCCCATAAAGTCACCCAGAAGTATTTGAATCACGCTGAATATGGGGTCGGCTCAGGTAAGGCTGAGGAGCTCAAGGAGATAGCAAATCAAATTGGGTGTGCAACTCGCGTCCAGTCTCCTCACTATGATCTAAGGAGATGTAGTACAGAATACTATAGCGTAGTTCAGTATCTTTCGGCTTCCCGAGACATGAATCTTGGCGTTAGGGAGATTATCTAGGCGCCGCCTGCTCTTTAGGTAAACACGAGTCTTTTCATGGTTAACTTGGGGCGGGTTGAGATTCTGGTTGGGAGGTTTAGATTGGAGTAGGTTCTTTTGTGGTTCCGTGAGTGACTGGCGTTGTTGTCAATTCGATTTCGATTGTTGAGACGTTTCTGCTACCGCCCTCCTGTGAGACCATCTGCTCTGTATCGATCTTTACGCCAGCGACTCTGACACCCGAGCCAAATCTCTTGACTGTTATCTCCGCAACATCAACTGCTAGGCTTATTGCCGCGCCCCGAGCTTTCAGGATGACGTTCGGAGAATTGTTTAGACAGGTCAGAGCAGCAAGGACATAGTTCATGACAGGCTTTTGCCTTCCAATATACACGATATTACGGCTGGGAGGTTCTTTGGACTTGTCTATGTTAGACATACTTTGCCCTGAATCGGTCTTGCTTATCAAGTTGTGGGTAACGAGATTTGCCTCCACACACTACATTCAGACAGAAGAATCATAATCCCAGAGTTGAACCAAGATATGAAGAACAAACAAGGTTTGAACGTATGCGAAGATTGAAGTCGATGAACATTGTTCCGGGGGAAGGTGCTCAAGCGGACTGTCTGGAGGAGGAGAGGAAGCATTATTGTCATAAATCAGGTAATCACATGGCATCGTCATCTTTCCAGACTACGTGAGAAACCTTCACAAGAATATTCAAAGTTAGACAAATCGTCCTATGACTGGTAAAGACTAATAAGCTACAACCATTTAACAACTAACATGAAAGAAGAATCTCCGGTATGCCCAAAACATAAAGTGCACATGAAGCCCGTTGGAAATGGTTTCGACTGCCCTGTATGCGCTCAAATAGCCAGCCAGCAGAGAGGGCGAAGAAGACGCTAGTAGCCTGCCGATTCGGCCTCTACTCTGCAATTAAGAAGCGTTGTCTACAAAGAAAATCACATTTCGATTTCATCGTCTTCAAAGACCAAGAGGGAGGCCGAAAATCCGGAACGCATGAATTACACGTTGAGATGTAGATATTCATATTGTTCAGTAAAGAGGGCAGGTTGGGCGTTGTGATAACTCAGTCAAATCCTTGTATCCCCCAATGGATCAAATTAGATATGATTAAGTAGGTAGCTGAGAATTAATAACAATGGAGGCTTGCTGTGTTGGCGTTCCTTCGACATGGAGTATCGGTCCAGATAGGTCAGCCATTGGCATGCTATGTACAACAGACGTGAACCAGTTGACCTGCCCATGGTTTTCAGCAGCGAGGTGTAGGAAGCACGGGTAAGAGAAAGGTGCTGAATGAAGCATATCTGAAGGAGCTCATTCTCCCTTCGGAGGGTGAAATGTTTGGAAGAGTAGTGAAGCTTGTGGGTAGTGATCACATCATGGTCCGGTGTGCTGATGGCAAAACACGGATGGGACGGATAAGGGGTAAGCTACGGCGGCGGGTTTGGATTAGAGATAATGATGTTGTGCTACTTGCTCCTTGGGATTTCAAGCAGGATAGCAAATGTGATATTGTCTGGCGCTATACTCTCTCACAAGTTGAGTGGCTTACAGCCAACGGAAAGTTTCCTGAAGGCTTCTGAGGCTTTGAAGATGATATAGTTGGTGATTCAGAAGTTTCCAGAGCGCTGTCCAAGATGCGCCAGACAGATATCGGTCTTCGATTCTTCAAGTGGTGAATTTGTATGTGGGAACTGCGGGTTTGTCCTGAGAGAGAAGACTGAGGAAGTAGGCTACGAATGGAGAGCCTTCTCACCTGAAGAAAGAGATCAGAAAAGCCATACAGGAGCCCCTTCAACTCTGTCGAAGCATGATATGGGACTATCAACGGTGATAGGATACGAGTTCAGAGATGCGACAGGAAAGACACTACCATCTGCCACCAAGAGCTCGATCTATCGGATGAGAACTTGGGACCAACGCAGCATGGTTCACAATTCATCAGATAGAAACCTCCGCATAGCGTTGAGTGAGCTGTCTAGAATTGCAGACAAGCTGAACGTGAGCGACTTTGTGGTCGAACATGCAGCGTACACTTACCGCAAGGCCCTTGGAAGAGGTTTGGTACGAGGAAGATCTATTTTAGGCATGATTTCCGCTTCACTATATGAAGCATGCCGAAATACTAACACCCCCAGGACTCTCAAGGACGTTGCTCCAGTAGTCAACATGAAGAAGAAGGATTTGGCGAAGCATTACCGCCTTCTAGTCAGAGAGTTGGGCTTGATGATCCCCGTAATGGATCCAGTCAAATGCGTTTCACGTATAGCAAGCAGAGTTAGGCTGTCCGAGAGGACCCAGAGGAAGGCGTTCGAAATCTTGAATACGGTAAGAGAGTCCAAGACGTCTGCTGGCAAGGATCCTATGGGTCTCGCAGCATCAGCACTCTACCTCGCAAGCACAATGGCTGGTGAAGAGAACCACACAGTCACGCAAAAGGATATCGCGGAGGCAGCAGGAGTCACAGAGGTTACAATAAGGAACAGAATCAAGGGGCTCAAACACCTATGGAGCTTGAAGTAAGGAAAGAGGCATTACTCGATTTGAACAGCCTCTGTCCAAATTGGTGTAAAAATCCAAAGTGCGGGGGGTGGGATTTGAACCCACGAAGGCCTTAGCCAGCAGATCTTGAGTTCAGGCTTGTGAACTGCCCCCTCTCGTCGCTTCTCTAAGCTTTGACCTAGCTCGGGGACCCCCGC
>JACAEJ010000003.1 GCA_013388925.1 Nitrososphaerales archaeon | reverse complement strand
TAATGCTCATGTTAAGCCCCTTATACTGGTACTCTGGGGGGAAGGCTACACCGTTATGCCTAAGGGTCTTCCACTTCAAATAATACACCATACCATTGCAAGCTTATTACCTTGTGATCATCTTCTTATAATTCAATACAGGCTCACCTTATCCACTCTTTGGTAAAGCTCCCTTTGGATCATGTCTTTAAATAGTATCCCCTACCCTTTTTGGACCGGTTCTGAAGTCTTAAAGTGTTAAATTTATGGTATTAAGATTATTGTGGGCTAGACTTTAACTAGTTCCATAACAACTTTGACTTCGGCAAGCCCATTCAGGGATGATGGTTACTTCCTCGACTAATAGTATATTTTTGGGAATAACCAAATCGATGAAATCAAAATGCGTTTAGTAGACTTGTTCCTTGAAGATAAAGCACCCGAAAAGAAGTTTACCTCAAAAGTGAAAAGCTTTGATAACTGGTCTGTTTGAATTGAAAAAAGTCACCTATACCATTCGAGGCTTTCTGTTATGTAGTCTATGAAGGACAGAAAGAAATCTTTGGCCTCCTCTTCTCATCTCGTCCTGGTCTACAACGTCATCATGGGCTAGTATGCAGTGCCTATAGAGCTCTATTCCACATGCTACCCTCACTATACTCCTATCTATCTCATCTCTATATCCCTTGTAGGCCACCAATGTGCTATAAGATGCCAGCCTTTTGCCTCTCCTCAAGACGAACTCCTTTGTTAGCTCATAATTACTACCTATGAAGGGATGGTAAGCATGACCCTTATCTATATCTGACTTAAGAAATCCTTCTACCTCAGTTTCGACCAAACTGCCGAATTTCTCCAATACCTCCACATAGGACATGGGAATGATCTGGCAGACTGGTTTTATTACATTTTCCTCTAAATTCATTAATCATGATCATGGCGAGTCTGCTGAACATCAGCGCTGAGCTTTCAACACATCTGCTAGAGTTCTGAGTCTGCGATGACTCACACGCTTAAAATACAAGTAGACCAGCCTAGCTATGTCTTGGTCTATTATGTCTACATACTGAAGTGCAGAACGGGGCACCTATACACAGGGCATACTAGCAATATCAAAAGGCGACTGGCAGAACACAACAAAGGAACAGCTTCGAAGTTCACACGGAGCAGACTCCCCGTGAGTCTCATATATCAAGAGCGATATAAGAATCGTGCACATGCTATGCAAAGAGAAGTGGAAATCAAGAAGATGTCACGAGCCAAGAAGATCAAAATGTGTAAGTGCATTACAAAAGACTTCCCAAAGCAAAGCCATATGCCATATGACAAAATTCCTTCAAGAATCCAAACAAGTCGATCTTGAGGGAGACTGCGTTTTTTAATATATGTAACAAAGATGGTTTTTCGTCGATGCTTTGAATTGCGAAGCATCCCAAAGGGTTGAAGTGGGGTCGGTGGGATTTGAACCCACGATCACTACCGCCCCAGGGTAGAATCCTAGACCATGCTAGACGACGACCCCATGCAAAAGGCGATATAATGATGCAGATAATTTAATATTGCTAATTACTGATGTCTGTTAATAATCTGTCTGGGCTTATTATCCTGACCAACTCTCTTGCCAACCATGGCCTTGATGATGCGAGTTTGATGTTATCTTCTCCTACATAGATCTCGTAAGTATTCTTTATGTCATTCATAAGCCCTGGCGCTATCCCCGATCCTCCCTTTGGAGCATGAATCAGACTGTGAAAGAAATCATCTATACTCTTTATTCTTCTATCCACCATTGCATAGAGCCTAGCATCATCGCCTATCCAGACGAGCTTAGAGGTCTCTAGGTTCTTTTCCATGAACTTCTTCGAATCCTCTTGCCTGAAGACCTTTGGACCCATCTTGATGTCCATGCTAGGTTTCTCTAGTCTCTCCATCAGGAAGATGAAGGCACTATCCTCTTTTTCATCCGTAGCACAACTGGCTCTGATCGCTCTGAAGTTGTGAATATCGAGTTGCTTTGAAATGTGGTTGAGGCTCCTCTTTAATTGGCCCCAGAGGATATCAATGCTTCTCTTACTATGTCTGAACCTTAACGTTGCAAGATTTCTTGTCAATTTGTTCTTTTCAAGTTTTGTCAATGGGTAGCCCTTCTCTTCCACAAAGTAGTTCGGGCTAGGTTTCTTCAAGAAGAGCCTCGAAGCTATGATAAACTCTGCGAGCCTTCTTTTTGATATCGCAGTCCCTAGGTTCCTCCTATAGTCCACAGGGTCGAGTATTATTATATTGGCCTGAGGAAACACATCCTTAATTTCTTCGCTCACCTTCTCCAAGCTTATGAACTCCCTCTCGGCCCACCTTGATGCAGATTTGAGAGTGGATAAAAAGGATCCATACTTCAGAGACAACACTTCACAAACGTATCCACTGAAGCCCTGCGTTGCAATTTCTGCACCGTAAACCCCAACTCCCTTCATGAACTTCTTCAGCAACCTTACCCCTCTTCTGAGATCATCATCTAGTGCACCAACCATGAACTCCGTGTGGTAAGGTGATCTATCTGCTACGCTCCTCCAGTCGCCCTTCTTCACGTCATAGCAAGGAACGACGTTCACCCTAACATCATCCACACAAGCTTCTACGTATGGATGCTCGGCGTACCTAAGGATGGGACTATGATCTCTTATAGATTTCAAGGCTATATCGAGACCGTGTCTCTCAAGCTCTTCTTTATCCAGATCCTTTGGAAACTTGACAAATACATCTATGTCTGCCTCGCCCTTGAGCCAAGTGCCCTTTGCATATGAGCCTCCTAACACAACGATGGGCTTCAACTTACTCTCTGATGCTACCTTTGAGACTTTTCTGAGGATCATCGAAGCCAAGGTTTCAACACGCCTTTTCTCCCCCTTAGAAGGCTCCACAAGCCTTACCGCCCCTTCTATAACCTTATTCAACGGCTTTGGCGTATCATCCCACCTCGAACGGAAAAGTGTAAACATCGCTGTATATGGGACCCTTCGGGGTCAACTCGCTCTTCTTTAACTTCAAAGACGTAATGGTCTCCTCCCCAAAGTCTTGGTGCTCATGCTCCTTTATCAAGGCCAACAACCTATCCTTACTCCTGCTGCTCTTTACCCTTGATACCGTTACGTGAGGCTGAAAGCCCCTCTCATCTCTGGGCGTAATCCCTTCCAACATCTCCTCCACCTTGTTCGCTACATAGAAAAGTTCATCTCTACAACCCTCCTCCACACCAACCCAAACTACGGAGATCCTCTGCGGTCTCGGGAATACTCCCACCCCTTTGTAGCTTAAACTAAGAGGCTTGAACTTTGTCTGCTCCAACGCGCTCTTTATCTTCATGGCCAGAGCATCGCTTATCTCTCCAAAGAACTTTACAGTGAAGTGAAGGTTGTTCGGCTCAACGGGCTTTAAGTCTGCCCCAGTCTGCAGGAGCCTTTTCTGAAGATCTTCGATGAGTTTTATGGTACTCTCATTCTTTACTTCCAAGGCAAGGAATGCCCTCATGGCTATCACAGACTATGTTGCTAATTTTTCCCTTTGTAATTAAACGAATCGCTCCGAGAAATCTTTTAATGAACCCGATCAAAATCATCCGTCGATCATATTGAAGGTGAAGCCCCTTAACCTCCCCTTAACCATACTCATAGAGGCTGTAGTCAACCCTTCTGAAGATTCTGATAAGGTAAAGATAGCAATTCAGAACCTTGTCGAACCAGTGAAGCCGGACTTCTCACAAGAGGATAGAATGCTAAAAGCCTCAACAAAGGAAGAAAAGAGCCTTTACCATATTTATGAGCAGTTAAGGGCAAAGCAGACATTGGCCGTGGCACGCAGAATTCTTTTAGAGCACACAACTGGGGATGGTACATGGCTTATCTTCAACAAGCAGGCTGCCTTTGTTGGGGTTGTGAACATATGTGAAGATGAGAGGGAGTCGCCTCTAGGCCCTATAATGCTGACGATAAAAAGCCCTTATATTGGCAAGTTCATAGACTGGCTGGCCCCGAGCTGATAACCATGACTATAGTGGGTTTATCAACTCTGTACATAATCCTGAGAGAGGAGCCCTTCGAACATGTGGTAAGGGATGTAGAACATGAAAGGGAAGAGGACGAAAGACCTGATGTATGGGAGATAGTCGACGACGCTCAACACCCTCTAACTCATGATAACCTTAAACTGGTTCAGAGTCTGTACTCACAGGGGTATTCGTTCACCATTCACTCTCCCTATAGCGGACTAAACATAGCAGACCTAGATGAATCTAGGCGTCGCGAATCCCTAGCTAGATTGAAGAGATCGATAGAATCGGCAGCCAGAATTGAGGCAAAGGCCCTAGTTTTACATCCCGGTATGAAGGCAAGAGACCAGACCATTTCTCAGAGGCTGAACGAAGAATCCATCGTAACTCTCTACGATTATGCCAAATCTTTTGGCATAGTCTTGGCCCTTGAGAACATGAACCCCAACACTCAGTACTTCATGATAGAGCCCAGCGAGTTCGAGGAGTTCTTCGAAAGGAATAGCATCCGTCTAAGGATGACCTTTGATTTAGGACATGCCCACATAGGATCCCTTGAAAAGGACTTTGTATCAAGGCTTTCAGATAAGTTCATGATAATTCATGCCCATGACAACAACGGCGCAAAGGATGAGCATCTGGGAATAGGAGATGGTTCCATAGACTGGGAGAGCATCACAACCCAACTTAACGAGACGAACTTCAGGGGCATATATATCGTGGAATCCTTTGAAAAGCCTTACGAATCTGTAGCAAGGTTAAGGGAGATGCTCGGACCTAGTCAATCATAGGAGTCTCTATAGGGCACGTCTACCACGGACAGGTCCGATGCAGCCATGACGTTGGGGTGAACCTTTAGGGCCTGGGATACAAGTTCGCTTGTATCGCTATACCTTGCGCTGAAGTGAGTCAAGATCAACAAATTTGCCCCAGCATCTCTTGCTACATGGGCTGCCTCTACTGCCGTAGAATGAAGTCGATCCTTTGCCTTGTCTTCATACTCCTGACCATACGTCGAGTCGAAGATTATCACGTCTGCTTTTGAGAAGAACTTCGATAGACGAGGGTTCGGCCTAGTATCTCCAGATATTCCTATCTTCCTCCCGGGCTTCTTCGGTCCTAAGACTTGGTGAGGAGTTATCATCTTGTCCCCCAAGTTTATGCTCTCACCATCTTGTAGCTTGGACCATAAAACCCCTTTAGGCACTCCGAGCTCTAATGCTCTTTCAGGGTAGAAGACCCCAGGCCTATCGGACTCCTCCAGCAGATAGGCATAGTCCCTTACGGAGTGCTCGGCAGGACAGGCTTTTACTACGTAATCCTTCTCCTTCACAACTATCCCCTCCTTTACACCATGAATTCGAACTTGGTATGTAAGTTCGAACTTTAGGTAATTCGAATTGTAGTTGATAAAACCAGCAATCCCCCTAGGTCCATAGATATCCAATGGTTTGTCCCTGTTGAGCATGGCCATGGTCTGTAGGATACCCAGCAATCCTATTACGTGATCCCCATGAAAGTGAGTTATGAAAATCTTCGTCTTCCTGTTGAAGCCTATGCCTGCCTTGAGCATCTGTCTTTGGGTACCTTCACCAGCATCGAACAGCAACAGCTCCTCTCCCCTCAATATGGCTATCGATGAGAGGTTTCTTTCGATCGTTGGGACTGACGAAGAAGTACCAAGAAATATGAGCCTCAACTGGACCAATCCTCTACCACCTTGGTCTATATCAAACGATCCTTCTGGGAATCTGTTCCAGTCTTCTGCTTATAACTCTACTTCCTCTTCAAGACGGTAATGGCTCTGGTCAGAGTCCTATGAACATAGAACTCGTGCTTCTCCTTTACTTCAAACCCGTCAACTTCATCCAACTCTATGGTATTAGGATAAACGATGACACAACACCTTCCTCTGGGCATTGTCCCTTCTGCTTGAGATATGAATTTTTGCAACAGATTTTGTGTTTTTATTCCTCTCGACGACGCACACCTCCCATAGGGTATGTCTGTTGCTATGGCGTCTACCCGCCTTGCTGGTAGCAACATGGCATCAGAATTTACTATGCCAAGGCTCTCTAGCGCGTAATATCTCAAATTGTTCAAGGTCCCTCTGCACATCTTCATCGATACATCCATTCCGATTACGTTTGCCCCGATAAGGGCTGCCTCCATCAGTATGCTCCCAGTACCACAGAAGGGATCGAGAAGAACCTCTCCCTCTTTTATACGGGATAGATTTACCAACCCTCTGGCAAACTTAGGGTAGAGGGCCGAGGGATGAAAGAAGGGCCTTGCCCTCGGCCTTCTTAATCTCCAACCCCTTCTCTTCGTGTGATCTGTAAAACCTATTATGAAATTATCATTCACGATTATGCCAATGATAATCTGTTGGGGATCTTTCAACGAAACCTTAGCGTCTGGTAGCCTCCTCTTCACGGCAGAGCCTATTATAGCCTCAAACCTCTCAGACAGAGCTCGACTAGATAGGTTGAAGACGGAAGCGGCAAAGCTCGTAGAATCATCCATGAACTCCTCAAAGGCTATGGTGTCGATCGACCTCTCTAGATCTTCAACTCCACAAATAGTTAAGAGGTAGCCACCAGCGTTTACATATGCGCTCCTCCTTAGGATCAAATTTGGATGGAATTCTCCATATACTATTGCCACCCTCTTGTCGATCGTTTCGAACTTGGCCTTATCATCATAGGTTTCCACTATAGCCACCAACTCTGCCATTGGTAGGGTACTCTCTTCTCCCGAAAGGAGGAAGAATCTACCATTCGCCAACATCGGCTTGGAATAATCCATCTTCTTATCAAACGTAGAGGCTTGCATAATAACGTGACTAGAGCGTTAAAAGGTGAGACACCAAGATCGGGGCTACATCGACCTTGCTCACGGGGCTTGGTATAGTATTCGTCCCCACAACATCTTCAATACCAGCTTTCTCCATCCTATCCAAAGCGTCTCCGGCCAGCAGGGGATGGACGCAAACAGCAAAGACCCTCTTGGCTCCATAGTCCTTTAGCCTGACAGTAGCGAGCTCCATCGTTTTGCCACTGCTTATTATATCATCGACTAGGATTACGTCTCTGCCCTGAACCCGATCAGCTATATCCTCAAACGAAACTTCTCCAGTAGTCTTATTTCTTACTTTTTGGAGGGCAAGATGCTCTATGTTTAGCACCTTTGCAAAGGCCTCCACCCTGATCGAGCCTCCGAAGTCTGGAGAGACAGCTATCGCTCTGTTCAAACGGTAGTTCTTGCCAAAATGCTCGGCCATCAATGGTATTGCTGATACGCTGTAGGCTGGTACTGAGAAGAGCCCCAGACCCTCGACATTGTGTATGTCCACAGTAATCATCCTTCTAACCCCCACCGACCTGAGAAGACGGGCAAAGACCCCTAAGCTAACCACTTCTCCCTGTAGGAAGGCTCTGTGTTGCCTAGCATAGGCAAGGTATGGGACGATTGCATAGACTTCTCCTCCATCCTCGCTGATCTTGTGGGCCAGTAACAACAACTGCAGAATGTGCCTATCGACAGGAGGGTATGTGGACTGTACTATAGCGACTCTCTTGTTCCTAACATCACTCATAATCCTGAGGTAGCTCTCACCATCTGGGAATATCTTGGCATCGATGCCTATAGGCTCGGCACCTAGATCTTTTGTTATGCTTGCTGCCAATTCCTTAGACGCTGGCCCTGGCACTACCAACCACTTCTTTTGCTCACTCATGTGTATGCCGATGATGATCAAACTAGCCTGCTTTTTTCTTTATCGCAAGATTATTAGGATAGATGAACCATTAGTCTAACAAAATGGAAAAGGAAGCCATGGCCTATTCAAGACGTAGTGATGGTAGCGTTCAGTGCGGACTGTGCCCCAGAGCGTGTATAATAAAGGACAATAGAAGAGGGGTGTGCAGAGTAAGAGAGAACAGAAATGGTACCCTCTTCACCCTGATCTACGGTCTAACGACGGCAGAAGCCGTAGACCCTATAGAGAAGAAGCCGTTGTTTCACTTCTGGCCAGGCAGCAACACATACTCTATTTCGACCTTATCTTGTACTTTCTTCTGCCCGTGGTGCCAGAACTGGGAGATAAGCCAAGCAAGCCCTGAAGAAGTCTATACCCAGGAGCTAACCCCTGAAGAAGTCATAAAAAGAGCACGTAGATCGGGATCTCCGTCTATATCCTACACGTACAACGAGCCTCTACTCTGGTACGAATTCATATATGATACATCAAGGCTCGCAAAAGAGAACGGAATTCACAACATACTGGTCACGAATGGATACATAACACAGGACGCCCTCTTGCCTATCGTCAAGCGCATAGACGCTGCCAACGTCGACATCAAGGGCTTTACAGAAAGTTTCTACAAAACCTATTGCAAGGGCGATCTAGAGTCTGTACTATCGGCAACAAAATCGATGAAGAGGGAAGGAGTTCATGTAGAGGTTACAAACCTGATAATACCGGGTATCAACGACTCCATGGACGAGATAAGACAGCTTTCATCGTGGATTAGGGACGAAATTGGTGAAGATACTCCCCTACACTTTTCAAGATTCTTTCCTTACTACAAGATGGTCGATAGACCTGCTACCCCTTTCGAAACTCTGCTCGAGGCTAAGAAGGTAGCTGAGGGGGAAGGCCTTCAATTCGTCTATATGGGAAACGTTCCAGGAGAGGATGAGAGTACCTATTGTCCGAATTGCAAGTACCTCTTGATAAGAAGGATAGGCTTTGATGTGCTCAATGTTGATTTGTCGAAGGACAACAAATGCCCGAACTGCGGCTTTGGCATAAACATAGTTGGAGATGCCAACGTTAGAAGCTTTGGCAGGTGGCTTTATTGATGGCGGTCCTCTAAAATTATGGTAGGCAAAGATGTTCAGAGAGCTTCGTCCCGACTCCATAGCAGTGCTCTATGATAAGAAGTGTAGAGCTTCTCTATCAAGATACTTTGACATAGTTTTCGATAAGAGGCTCGCAAGGTTCAAGCTCCTGAAGACCTTTTTTGTTGATTTTCAGGGCATGAACAACGCAGAGATGTGGAGAGCTCATAACAACCTTATAGAGGATTTTAGAGACTATTTGGAAGAGGTCGATTCTGGAGCCAAAGAACCCTGCGAGGTTACCAAGAGCAACCTGCTGGGCCTAAAGATCGAATTGGCTAAGAGGGTTCTCGAGAGGTGTGCCTTCTGCACTAGAGCCTGCTCTGTTAATAGGTTGAAGGGCGAGACGAAGTACTGTAGATGTGATGCTAGCTTCCCAGTCTCAACGATGTTCGACCATTATGGAGAAGAGCCAGAGCTAGTCCCGTCCTTTACCATATTCACACTCGGCTGTACTATGAGGTGCCTTCACTGCCAGAACTGGACCATAAGCCAGTGGTACGAGTCTGGGGCTCTTTACGAGCCCGAGGACGTAGCAAAAGGGGTGGACGTTGCAAGGGTAAGGGGTTGCAGGAACCTGAATATGGTGGGAGGAGACCCTACACCATACCTCTATCACTGGCTTAGGATATCGAACTCTATCAAGGAGAACATAGCAACTGTATGGAACTCCAATAGCTACTATAGCCATCCTTCTTTACGACTCTTGGCCGAGTGGGCCGACATCTACCTTCTGGACTTCAAGTATGGCAACAACGACTGTGCCGTAAGAATTTCAGATGCACCTGGGTATTGGGAGGCTTGTACAAGGAACCATCTTGTCGCTAAGGAGCACGGGGAGTTGATAATTCGAATACTAGTACTGCCAAACCACATAGAATGTTGCTTCAAGCCCATAGTCGAGTGGATATCCAAGAACCTTGGCAGAGAAACTAGGGTTAACGTTATGTGGCAGTACAGCCCTCACTGGAGGGCTGATGAGGTCCCAGAGCTGAGGAGGCGACTCAACAGGGAGGAGATGGAGAAGAGTATTCACATAGCAAAAGAGGTAGGCTTGGAGAACTTCATCACATAAAGTTCAACGCTTTTAAACAAGTCGTGACAAGTAGATTATGATAGAGTATGCAACAGTACTGTATAGAGTGTGGGGGGGTCATGGTCTACGACATATCTACGAAACACTATTCGTGTAAGAACTGTGGCCTGTATGTAACTAAGGAGGGGCTCTTGGATCTGAAGGACAGGTTGAGAAAAGAGGGAGAAGAGAGAAAGAGTAGAAGGAGGGAGCAGAGCGAGTATCTGGAGTGGTGGCTCTCATCCAAGAAGACTTCTTGATTTGTAAATCTGGGTCTTCATCGTTTACATAGTTTGAATCCTCATTAGCTCAGTCTGTCAAGAAGTTTACCTTTTTCAGTAGACTTTTTGTAGTGCTCGTCATGTCCAAGTTTTTCAACTCCTTGGCCTTAAACCACCTAACTTGGGAGGCCTCTTTACTCCCCCTAACCTCTCTCCCTAGGGGCTTGGCCATAAAGCTCACTATTACATAATGGAATCGAACCCTGCTTTTATCATCATAGATTATGACATCAAATGCATCCAGAACTTCGACAACATCAACTCTTAATCCCACTTCTTCTTCAACCTCACGCTTTACGGCATTCTTCATGGTTTCACCGAGGTTTATCAAACCTCCCGGTATGGACCACTTGCCTCTGCCCGGCTCGTTCTCTCTCTTGACCAGAAGGACGGAATCATTTTGCTTGATTAGACCTCCAACTCCTACCATCGGATGCTTTGGGTACTCCCTCTTTGGCATCCTATCACTCCTTAGCCTCTCTATCTAGCATTCCACCGTGTTCCTTTATCATAGATATCAAAAGCTCTAGTGCATCCTCGACCTTCTTCCTTGCCGTGGAACGGTCATCAGCTATCATCGTTACTTGAACCTCTATCCTTGAAACTCTCTTTTCACGACCCTTCGGGTGTGATTTTATATAGACCGAAGGGTTGTTAACCAATGCTCTATC
>JACAEJ010000018.1 GCA_013388925.1 Nitrososphaerales archaeon | reverse complement strand
TAGGCCCTCATCCAAATATTGTATATGCAACTTATCTTGTCAATGTCTTAAGGCCAAAGTTGAAACTTGCATCTGTAATTGGTTCTTATGGATGGGGAGGAAAGATGTTAGAGCATATCAAAGAGATGTTAACCAATCTAAAAGTAGATGTCATTGAACCGGTTGTTGTAAAAGGATATCCTAAGGAAGAAGATTTTAAATCATTAAACAGATTGGCAGAAGAAATCTCTAAACGTACAACCCAGTTGAAGACTATCCCATGAAGAAATGCCTAGGCAAGACTGATCCGCGTTCCAGAAGTAGGTTCATTAAGGAGGCTGTCCAGCACTATCTATAGAAAGTGGTGAAGATGAGAGTTTGGATATAGTAGGGGGATGCGTTCCCAAGGGAAAGGCTGTAAACCTGAGAGATTTAATAGGCTACCAAGATGGGTCCATAGTAAGTCGTACAATAATAGTTAGGGAAACGGGGAATGTCACTTTGTTCGCTTTTGATTCTGGCCAAGGTTTAAGCGAGCATTCAGTACCCTTCGACGCCCTCGTCTACTTGGTCGACGGTGAGGGTGAATTTGTTATTGGAGGTAAACTCCTCAGATTGAATGAGGGCGAGATGGTTGTAATGCCCGCCAACATACCCCACGTTGTAAGATCAAAAAAGCGGTTCAAGATGCTTCTCGTCATGATACGCTCCTAATCTCAATAACATGTTCTTGCGTTGGTCTAATGAGCCCATAAAGAGTTACATAGTAATCATTTCTAGTTCTCTAAGGACTGATACCAATTGCTTCTCATCGTAAACAATTATGTCTGATAGAGCTATGGGCCAAGGAGAAGGAACATCTCTCTTGCTCATGATTACGACCTTCTTACCCATCATCTTGGCAAAGTAAACCTCTACAGCAACCCCATAACTAGGTCTATCGAGCAGGGCCACAACCACATCGCTCTCTTTGATAAGATCAAGATCGTGCTCTACTATCCTGTTAGCAATGTCCTTCTTGCCCCTAAAATCCCTGATCCTGCTATACTCTTCGCCAGAGATCTGATCTATCACATCGAAACCCTCCCTCTTTAGGAAAGACTGAAGCTTTCTTATCTTCAAGATTCCTTTATTGGCTATAGAGCCGCAGACTATAACTTTCATTCAATATCACCTGCAGTTTGGCAATGGTAGGATGCAAATTGTCTTACTTGATATACTTTCTAGGGTTTTTGTCGAAGGTCGATTTGCAAGTAGTGGAGCAGAAGTAGTAGGTCTTCCCTTGGTAGTCTGACTTGAACTTCGCCTTCTTTTCATCTACATCCATGCCACAGATAGGGTCCTTTGCCACTATTCCACCTCCAGAAATGTATTATTGATTCCTTTTATTAAAGGGTCCCCATACCAAATAAAGTGAGTTCATGAGGGCACTGTTTTCATTCTTGAAAGTTCACCAGTATCAATTTACAAAATTTGGGATTACTGCTGTGGAAACTGCAACTCGTATTAAACTAAGCATATATCCACCCATGAAACTTTGGAAGAGTGGATTTGCTTTTGGAGCCTTTGACAATAGGTTCTTTAAGGATAACGATTAAAGGTTAGAGATTAATATTGACATACAAAGCTATTATTGATAGAGTGGAATAAGAGATTGAGCCAAAAAATCTCTGAGGAAAGAATGGCTAAGTTCAGATCGATTGTAAACCAGTACAAGTCAGACATAATCATCCATCCTATAATGAGGGGAGGGGTTATTCCTGATAATGTTCAGAAGATGCTAATCGATGAAGGATGGATGAAGGTGGGTTATACTATATGCTACAATTGTATCGAGGGAAGGTCTAGTCTTATATCCAAGCCCCCTGTCGATGAATTCCTCCCCATGGTAGCGGACTTCTTCCACGGCGATCTAGCGGAGCATACCTTTGGATCAAGAGTCGCCCAGTTTGCTGTTATGAAGACCATAGCCGATGGTATTTCGAAGGAAGGTTCTAAGAAATTCACGAAGGTGGTACTCACAGACCCGTTATGCCATTACACCACAGCTATAGCAGCGGAGATGAGTGGGCTCAGGCTTTCAGAAGTTCCACACTCTGGCCACCCAGAATACAAAGTAAAGGCGGAAGACTTTGTCAATAAGATCGAAAGCATAAAAAAGGATACTGGAAAGCTTCCTGGGTTGATCGCTTTAACTCATGTAGAGCCGTACTATGGAAACTTAAATCCGGTCAGGGAGGTGGGCAAGATAGCGAAAGATTATGGCATACCTTACATGGTCAACGCTGCCTACACAGCAGGGATTTTCCCCATCGATATGAAGGATTTGCAAGCAGACTTCCTCACGGTATCCGCCCATAAGTCTATGGCTTCTTTGGGTCCTTTGGGCTTCTTGATTACCGGTCAAGATTGGGGGAGGAAGGCCTTCCAAAAGTCCACGATAAAAGCTGATTGGACTGGAAGAACCTTTGGCAAGAAGGTTCCAAATCTGTTCGGCTGTAGCGTTGGAGGGTTGCCATTGATCTCGGCCATGTACTCCTTCTATCATATTGCGGATAGGGTAAAAAGATGGGAGGTCGAATTGGAGAAGGCAAGGTGGTTCGCATCCGAAATGGAGAAGATTGATAGTATAATGCTCATAGGAGAGAGACCACATAACCATCACCTCATGCACTTTGAAACTCCTATCTTCTGGGAAATATCAAAGCACCATAAGAGAAGGGGCTTCTTCCTTGCTGAGGATATTATGAAGAGGAGGATAGTCGGTCTTCACCGTGGATTGAGCAAGCACTTCAAGATTTCGTTATATGGATTGAGTTGGCAGGAAGTAAGTAAAGTTAGGGATGCTTTTTATGAAATAGCCAAAAGATACGTCGATGAATTTGAGTTAGATTATGAGTTGCCCTCAACTGAATAATACTAAATCCAAAAATCAGAGGGACCTTTCCCAAAACTTGTAGGATTAACCCTAGCCTCGTGATATTCTAACCATTTTCATTCTTAATTTTTAGCTGCTCTTCCATTTCTTTACCAAGAGTGAAGACTTAGTGATTTCTGCTTGATACATAGCCTTAAGGTACTTCAATCCCTCTAGATGATCCTTCTCCGTAAAGGCGTCCACACAATCCTCAGGGACTACTATCTTGTAACCTCTAAAGAAAGCATCTGCTGCCGTATGCCTATCACATACATTTGTGTGCAAACCAGT
>JACAEJ010000033.1 GCA_013388925.1 Nitrososphaerales archaeon | reverse complement strand
ATACTATTCATATCGTTGCTTGCATCTATGCTGCCATCCTTTGCTGCGTTCGGGGGTGGCGAAATACCCGTGGAACTTATGACTATAACGCACCAAATATCATCTAGCCCAATAATGGGATCGTATTCTGGAAGCATAGGAGATTACGGGGTTGCGCAACTATCATGGGGCTTGGGCATAGGTTCTTATCTGCTCTTAATAGCAGCGGTAGTGAAGATTGTAGGTGGCATAATTGCCCTGATGGGCACAGGCATTTCTCCTCCACAACTACTGCCCCCACCTCCACCCCCGCCTCCGCCGCCTCCCCCAAGGTAGAGGCAAACGGTGAGTCATCCTAAAGTTAATAAGTTTCTGTCGAAATTTTCGAAGTACGAAGTTGGAAGGGAAGATCAAACCTGTGGATGAGACTCTCATCACAAGGGCCATCATTAAGAAGGCCGCTGAAGATTGGATAGAGTTTTCAGATTGTGACGCAGTAGTAGTGGGCGCCGGTCCTGCCGGCCTGACAGCATCGATCTACCTTGCGAGAAGCGGTCTTAAGACCCTTTTGTTGGAGAGGAGGCTATCCTTTGGAGGGGGGATAGGGGGTGGTGGCATGAGCCTTCACAAAATCGTCGTAGAGAGTCCTACGGATGATATATTGAGGGAGTTTGGTTGCAAGCTGGAGATGGTTGAGGATGGTGTATACACAGTTGATGCAGCAGCAATGATGGCCAAGCTTGCAGCAGGGGCTGTGGATGCTGGGGTGAAGATAATTCTTGGAGTTTCTGTCGATGATCTTGTCTTTAGAGATTCTCCCTTAAGGATAGTTGGTGTGGTAATTCAATGGTCGTCCGTTACAATGGCTGGCCTTCATGTAGATCCCCTTCCGATAAAATCAAAAGCAGTAATAGATTGCACTGGGCACGACGCGGAAGTGTTGTCTGTAGCATCAAGAAAGTTACATGAGCTCAAGATGAGCATTCCTGGCGAGAAGTCCATGTGGGCAAGTCTTGGCGAGAAGCTGATCGTTGAGAACACTGGAGAGGTATGCCTGGGTCTCTACGTTGCTGGAATGGCGGTCGCCGCTCTCCATCAGACGCCAAGGATGGGCCCTCTCTTCGGGGGTATGCTACTATCAGGCAAGAAGGTAGCCGAGCTCGTAGCAAAGAAAGTGAAAGTTCATAAAAGATAAATCTTAGCACTCTTGATAAGAAGTGGGCATAGGATTTGAGCAAAGCATCAAGAATGGTAGCCTATGGAATAGGATTTTTGGCAGGCTTCTTTTTGGCTCTCACAGTCTTCAGCATCCTGACCAACCCTGTCTATGGATTTAATACCAACCAGTACGATGCAGCCATCATAAGCCTACTTCCCTTTGCCATCTTCTCAGGTGCCTGGGTGCTGACCCTCAGACTTTTATTTGAGATATAACACCTGATCCGATCGAAGCTTTACCTTCTCCATAAGGTTATTAACAATATGAGTAGAAAGTCCTTCACTCACTTCAGAAAGTTATATCCAGAGTGCTCAAGAAAGGATTTGGAGGATCTAATTGGTGCCATAAAGGGAGACAAGTACTGGCTCGTAGATCCAGATCATGAAGATGCTATCTATATCGTAGCATTGACAAAGGCAAACATACCTAAAGCGAACGGCCTTCAAGCCAAGGCTACGCACTTGAAGAGAGTGATAGTCGTAGCTGAGGCTGCCAGATTCTCAAGGAGAGGAAGGGTCCTAATGGCAGTCAGATCAGGTTCAAACTACATTGCAAAGAGCGTCATCACATGGCCAGCCTTCCTAAGGATGATGGGCGATGATTCACTTACGATCTACAAGATGCTCACGGATGGTAGTATTCCACCTTTTGTGAACAGCAGGAATGTATCAACCATCGTCCATGTAGCTCGTGAAAAGACAATTTCTTGAAAGGTGGCAAGATTTCTACTCGGCAAAAGAATTTTTGCAAAAATTACTCATATCACCAAACTTAAATTCACTCTATCTTTGATGTAGGGCATGAGCATTGGTAAGAATGACAGAGACCTTCAAGATAGAACCTTCTGGATAGCCAACGAAGATGAGATAAGGAAAGCTGAGACTACCGATGTCTACTTTCTTTATACCCTTCAAGTCTTGGAGAAAAAGGGACTGGACCCAAGGGTAATTATGGAGGTCTATCTGAGAAATCTGCCATACTCAGATAGCTGGGCCATAGTCAGTGGTATCTATGAAGTAGCAAAGCTCTTGGAGGGTTTGCCCTTGAACGTGAGGGCCATGGAGGAAGGGGAGGTATTCTTGGTCTCCCCAGGCTCGGTAGCCTATGAGCCCGTCATCCAAATAGAAGGAAGGTATAGGGATTTTGCCAAGTACGAAAACCCCATACTAGGGTTGGTATGCTTGTCATCTGGTATTTCATCGAAGGCTGCTAGGGTGAAGATGTGTGCAATGGACAAGGTTGTTTTCAGCTTTGGGACTAGAAGGTCTCACCCTGCTCTTGCTCCCACCATTGAAAGAGCGACCTATATCGGAGGCTTCGACAGCGTTTCGAACGTCTTAGGAGCAAGAATGATGGGTAAGAAGCCTGTTGGAACCATGCCCCACGCTTTAATTCAGTGCTTTGGGGATCAGAAGATAGCATGGAAGTCATTCGATGAAACAATGCCCAAAGATGTGCCTCGGATAGCCTTGGTGGATACTTTTTCTGATGAAAAGACAGAAGCTATCATGGCCTTTGAAGCCTTAGGCGATCGTCTCTATGGCGTAAGACTGGATACCCCTCGCTCAAGGAGGGGGGATTGGAGGAAGATCATAGAAGAGGTAAAGTGGGAGCTGAAGATCAGAGGGGCTGGTAAAGTGAAGATATTCATATCGGGAGGGTTGGACGAGAGCACGGTAACTGAGTTGAGAGATCTTGTAGATGGCTTTGGCGTTGGCACTGGTGTGAGCAATGCACCTACCCTTGACTTCAGCGCAAAGGTAGTCGAGCTGATGGTCGATGATAGGGACATCTTCAGAGCGAAAAGGGGAGACATCGCTGGTAGAAAGGAAGTTTATAGAGCAAAGGATCGTTTCGATGATATAGTGACCTTCTACAGGAACCCAAAGCCCAAAGGATACTATCCTTTGTTGAGTTATCTGATAAGAGATGGCAAGATAGTCCGCAAGTTCAAGGGATTGAATGAGATAAGAGAATCGGTGCTATCCAAGCTCAAGATCCTAAAGGAGAGCAAGCCTGCCTTGCGCTGGGTTTAGGGTACATCAGCCCTTAAGCCTCTTCCTCGCCACTCTGTTGGCGATTAGAGCAGCGAAAGCCCCGGCAGCGACTCCATTGTCTATGTTAACCACCGATAATCCAAGGGGGCATGACTGTAGCATAGCCATAAGAGCACTTATTCCCTTCTCACCAAACCCGAAACTCAACGACGCTGGCACCCCTATGACAGGCACATCGACAAGACCGGCCACCAAAGACGGCAATGCTCCTTCCATGCCTGCCACAACGATAAGAGTGTCTACATCCTTCCTCAGCATTTCCTTCAAGGGTCCAAAGAGCCTATGAACCCCAGCGATGCCAACATCATAGGCAACCATAACATCACAGCCCATCTCCTCGGCTATTGTCTTCGCCTCTTCAGCTATGGGTATATCGGAAGTGCCTGCAGTCATTATTCCAATCTTGCCTCCTGTCTTCTCCAGTTTGAAACCTTTCTTCTTCACTACGACGATCCCTGAGCGTTTATTGGCTGATATATCTACATTGGATTTTGCCATTGCTCTTATGGCTTTTATGCATCGATCATCTGCGTGGCTCACTATGGATCTGCCTCTTTTGTTCATCAGATGAAGGGCAATTCTAGCGGTATCCTTCGGTGCCTTTCCACTGGCCATTATTATCTCCGGTATGCCCTTCCTGAACTCCCTACCGATATCGACCCTTGCTATATCACTCACTCTCTCTATGGCCGACAGCTTCAGCAACTCTTCCGCCTTGTCTACAGATATGTCACCCTTGGCAAGCTTTTCCAGAACCTTCCTCATTTCCATTCCTTGGCCAATGTATTATTAGGGCCGTCTTTATCTTTTGCCCAATTTAGCAAAACTTAAACTGATTGGCAATTTCTTTGTGATATGGTTCTAGAGCGCATGATGGTAATAGATTGTCAAACTGCAGGAGTATCTGGCGATATGGTTTTGGGCGCATTGATAGACCTTGGAGTTGATGCCTTCAAATTCAAGGAAGCCATGAGCATGGCTGGAGATTGTCTGAAGGGAGTCAAGAGTCTAGACATCGAAATAAAGGATGTGAAGAGGAGGGGCTTCAGAGCGAAGAGGGTAGAAGTCAGGGCTCATGAGGATTTTGAGCGCAGAGAAGGAGTCGAGATGAAGGAGGCCATAAAAAGGTGTTTGGATAACCTTGGTTTGAGAGCTAATGCGAGAACCTTCTCATTGAGTGCCATGGATACTCTGCTAGACGCAGAAGCAAGGGTACACGGTGAGAGTATTAACGAGGTTCATTTGCACGAACTGGGTTCTGTCGATACACTGGTGGATATCGTTGGCACAGCCTTTTGCCTAGAGAATTTAGGTTTGTTCAAGAATACTAGGATTTATTCGACTCCAGTGGCAATAGGGGGCGGATCCTTCAGAACTTTGGAAGGCATCTTGTCCAGCCCTTCGCCAGCAGTCGTTGAGATATTTAGGTCAAAAATGTTTGCTATGATGGGAGGGCCCATAGATGCCGAGCTATGCACTCCCACTGGAGCCTCGATACTTGTAAGTATGGCCGAGCCCATCGTCCATTACCCTCTTTTTAGACCATCTGTCACAGGTTATGGTGCAGGGAGCAGGGATTTTGACGAGTTTCCGAATTTGTTGCGCTTAACCCTTGGCGACGCTATGCAAGAATTTCTTTTCGATGAAGTCTCTGTGATAGAAACCAATCTCGATGACGTCTCAGGGGAGGTGATAGGCTATGCAATGGATAGGCTGATGAAGGAGGGTGCAAGAAGCGTTTCTGTAATTCCTATTTATACAAAGAGGAATAGGCCTGGACAGATGGTGCAGATAATAGCAGACCACGACCAAGTCGAGCAATTATCAAGGGTACTTATGGAGGAGACAGGCACTCTTGGGGTTCGAGTAACACCTTGCAAAAGGCGCATCCTAGTGAGAGAATTCTTTGATGTGAAGATAGAATTGAATGGGATCGAGAGATCGATAAGGATAAAGGCCGCAAGGGATGGTAAAGGGAATATAATAAGGATGAAGCCCGAGTACGAGGATGCGAGGAAGATAGCCGAAGAACTTGGGTTGCCATTGAGAGTCATTCTTTCTCTTGCAGAAGAAAAGGCAAGATCGACCTTGCTCAAAGGGACGAAAGGTTAATCTCCTAACTGTTCCAATTAACATATAAATGGGATTGGACCCTCTCACACAAAAGAAGTTTGATGAGCTCCCCCACTTCTTTAGAGATAAGGAAAAGGTTCTAGTAGCTTTTTCTGGGGGAGTGGATAGCACTCTAGTCACAGCTATGGCCAAGATGGTCCTAAAGGATAATGTACTGGCCGTAACCGTAAACTCTATACTCTTGCCTTCTTGGGAGCTTCAAAACTCAAAGAGAGTGGCAGAGATATTGGGTGTAAGGCATATTATAGTGGATGTCGATGAACCAGCAAACTCAGTTATATCCGACAACCCTCCCGATAGGTGCTACCATTGCAAGAAGGAGATCATGGCCATCCTCAAGAAGGTGGCAAAGGATGAAGGGGTAAGCGTAATAGTCGATGGAACCAACGCTGAAGAGCTTAAAGAGTATAGACCTGGAGCTCTGGCCCTGAAGGAGGAGGGTGTTTATAGCCCTCTGGCAATAGTGGGGTTATCGAAGAAAGAGGTAAGAGAGATAGCAAGGCACTTGAACCTCCCAAGCTTTGATAAACCGTCCATGACCTGTTTTGCGTCAAGGTTCCCTTACGGACAGAGAATCACTCCTGAGGGCATTTCAAGGATAGCAGAGGCTGAAAGTTATTTAATGAACCTGTTGGGTGCGAAGCAGATCCGTGTTAGAGATCATAATGGCATCGCCCGAATCGAGGTAGGGAGGGAAGAAAGAAAGCTCCTCTACAATGAAGATATGATGGACAGAATAGCTAAGAAACTAAAGTCCTTGGGCTTTGCGTATGTTACGATGGACGTACAAGGTTACCGCTCTGGGAGTATGGACGAAGTGCTACCTTGACTTTTACCCCTCGATTATTCCGAGCATCTTGTTGGTGAGTCTTATGGACTCTTCCTTAGAATATCCGCCCGTCAGCGCCCTAATTGCATCTATGTTCTCAGGTATGACTATGGCTTCTTGGTGCACACCCATGTAGAAATATATCTCATCATCAATTATTTTGATAGAGTCGCCCCATACCGCTACTTCGTAAAGATCGCTACGAGGTCGGCCCAGCTCTCTAGCCAAATCTGCAACTTGAGCCGTGGATTTTATCCCTTCCCTGCTGTCTACCAATAAGACCCTTGTTGTTTTTTTCAGCGAGTCTCTAACTTTATCTTCGTTGGTCTTTTCCTTTACTGATATTATGAGAGAGTGGAGGTGCATATGAGTGGTAGGGACCTTTAGTGCCATTGTAACAATATCTATGTTGGGAAGTACTGTACGCACATCATGTCCATGATGTGATGGCAACTTTACAGGGTCTAGCACTACAGCGTCTATAGGCCCCTTGCTTGTCTCGTCCGGGTCTGCAGCCCTTCTGACTATGACCGCTCTAGCCCTCTTGACACCAAAGGCTCTATCCAAAGAGTTGATTACACGGCACAAAGCAGTCGTGTTGCACGATACAACCCTTAGGGACCTTCTACCTTTAGCATCATCAAAGTTGCATTGGGAAACGAAGGATAAACCTGTAAGATCATGCTCCTCTCCTCCCTCAAATATTGCCTTCTTGCCAAGGTCCTCATATATTCTGCTGTTCTGAGCTCCCACCCCCTCGGGGCAGGCATCAACTATTATATCCACTTCCTTCAGCAAGTCCTCCAGGGTCCCCTTCGGACTCAGGCCAGATCTATGGAAGCTTTTTAGGGATTCCTCATCGGATGCGTAGAGGTTGTACTTCTTCTCCACGGCTATGCGGGCCTTGTAGTCAGGCTTGACCTTGACCACACCAGCCAAGATCATATCTGGCTGGAGCACTATGGCATCTGCAACCCTTCTCCCTATTACGCCATAGCCGTTTACGCCTACTCTGATCATTTCCCAAACCTCATCGCAGATCTCTCAAGAGCTCCTATCAGAGGTAAACTCTTGCCAGCGAGATAGAGGACGAGTGCTCCTCCTGATGTACTCACATGGTCGATCCATTCTTTTATGCCAAACTTTTTCAATGCAGCAGTCAGGTGGCCTCCGCTTACTATTGTGGTACCAAAAGACGATGCCATAGCCCTTAGAAGCCCTTCGGTTCCAGTTTCAAAACCCTCCTTCTCGAAGGCCCCAGGAGGCCCGCTCATGAAGATGGTACCAGAGCTTCGAATGATCCTAGAATAGGCATCTATGGTCTTTGCCCCTATATCCCAGATTACATCCTCTTTGTTTAATTCATCGATACCTATCTCTACTCTTTCACCTTTACGCTCTACGGCAACATCCCGTGGTATTTCGAATACCTGAGGGTACCTGACCAGAAGAGACCTAGCACACTCAATTATCTCGTCCTCCCCACTTATTCCTATACTGTATTTGATCTTGTTGAGAGCCCTCAAGAAAGCGTTGGCTATCAGTCCAGATAGCAGGACCTTGTCAGCACGCTTGTTGCTGATCAGGGCCTCTATAGCCTCCATTCTATCTGTCACCTTCGATCCTCCAAGTACAGTAATGTAAGGTCCCTTTTCAGCAGTGGTTATCCTATTCAAAGCCTTGAGCTCCTTTACCACCAATCTTCCGCCACAGGAAGGGAGAAGGTAAGAAAAGCCGACTATGGAGGGGTGTGCCCTATGGGCGGTAGGAAAAGCATCCAACACACAGGCATCGAACAGTTTGTAAAGGCGCTGCACGAAGACAGTCTTTGCAGCCTGCTCCGGCTCGTACTCCAAGTTCTCCTCAGCTATGAAGCGTAGATTGTCTAGTAGAAGAACTTCCCCGCTTCCTAGTTCAGCTATTTCTTCTCTTGCCTTAGGACCAAAGACATCTTCTACAAATCTTATGTCTTTTCCAAGTATTTCACTCAGAGCCTTTGCATGCTGCTCGAGGGGTATGTAATCGTATCGCCCTATGCGCCCTTGGTGGGATGCTACTACGACCTTGGCAAAACATAGATCGTGTACAGTTATAGCTGCCTCCCTTATCCTCTCTATATCCATAAGTTTACCAGTCTTAGGGTCAATGGGGGTATTGATGTCGATGCGACAAAAGACTGTCTTGCCTTCTAGGTCTAAATCTTCTATAGTTAATAGCCTCATAGACAGATACAAGGTCGTGATTTTATCATATATACCTTACTGCTTTCTTCAACTGAACTTTCCGCCATATATCAAGCTAGATATCAAGTTCGATACTTTTAAAATATGATGCAGAGAGGGTCATGGCTTTAAAGCTCATAAGTCAATAGAATATCGGATCAACCAAAAACTTTGGTTAAGTAGATTTGAATTCAAGTCGGGACAAAGTTGATTGTTCAAGGACTGACTAGGGCAAAACTCACAAGATGATAAAAATGCATTGGGAGACCATGGTGTCAACGTCTATTCTTTGGTCATCATCGCCATGGTAAATTTTGTGATATCTTTCCATCATCACTAATGGCGTGGCTCATTTGCCCTAGTGTATCCATATCTATCACTTTTGACTTATGGGCGCAATCCACCCCCATGCTTTGGTATACCTTTTTCTTAATGCCATTGGTGATATTTGTACATCTACTAGAAAAACTCAGTTGGGAGTCAAACTTCTTTACCACATGCAAGGACCTTGCTTGGGCTCTAACCCTGCCCTTCATGGGGTGACTTATTCCTTGAAGGTGATTCACCATATGTTTACGTCTTTTTCCATACTTTCATAGGACTCTCTCAACAAGTCATTATTCAAAGAAAATACAATATAATATTTATAAATATCATTATATCATCTCTAAGAATAGAAGGAATGAATAGATTCTATAGATGGTGAAAGGATGGAAACTAGAAAAGTTCAGCAGGTTGGTTTCTCGACCCTTATTGTGTCCTTGCCTAGGGATTGGGCAAGGGAGGTAGGGTTGAAAAGGGGAGATATAGTCACATTCAATAAGGAGGATGGCGCCCTTAAGATCACCCCTGGCATAGAACATGAGAAGAAGGAGCTGGTAAAATGCACCATCAACGCAGACCTTTGCAAAGAACCCAGACTCCTCACAAGAATCATAACTGCCAATTACATCTTAGGCAGAGACACGATACAGGTAGTATGAAAGGGTGAATCACTTCCCGAACATCTTCAAGAGATTCGAAGCACGGTCAAGCGTCTGACTGGCTTGGGGATAGTAGAACAAACGCTAAAGTATGTGACTCTGCACAACTTCATCGATCCCACCAAGTACCCTATCAGTGGGATGATAAGAAGAGTTCATGTCATCTTCTCATCTATGTTGGCCGCAACCATTCAAGCACTGGCAGAACAGAAGAGTGAGCTCGCGAAGGAAGTTATACGCATGGAGGACGAAGCCGATCAGCTCTACTGGCTGATAATCGGACAGATCTTTCTTGCCGCCCAAGACAAGGCCATTGCCAAAAAGATAGGCGTCGATGACCTTTTACATCTACTAGGGGATAGAATGGTTGCCAAGGACTTGGAGGAGATGGCCGATTATACGGAAAGCATAGCAAAGGATATCCTTGGGATACACGAGCTAGAGTATAGGCCCTCGGAAGAAATAATTGGGGGCATCAAAAAGATGGGCGAACTTGTGCTGAAACTGTCCAACGAGTCAATTGAGGCATTCTTTGCTCACGATGTCAAGAAGGCCAACAGGGTCATCGAAGAGGTAGAGAAATTGGACGAAATCGAGATGAGAGCGGTAGACGTGATCTTAGCCCATGTGGAGGATTTGAGAGCCGCCATATCACTTAGATCCATATTCAGCAGCATAAGACAGATTGCCAAGCACTGCAACATAATAGCCGAGATTTCCATAAACAGGGCCATGGAAGAAACCCACGAAATCTGCAGACTTGAGAAAGAGGAATTTGAGTAATCTCTCACTGATGCTATCTAACGACTGTTCTTTCCTTCCTGATAGTCATACCCTTATACTTAATCCAGCCTAGCATGGCTGTGACAAAGACCGAGTCTATGCCAAGGATAAAGATGAGGAGCACCATCACCCTCACGTTGATCAGAGATGTTTGGTATAGGAAGAAGTCTATGGCCAAGCCTATGGACATGATCAAAAGAACTGAAAGGAACCATCTAAATGGTACGTCCAACCTTCTATGAGCATCTCTGGATTCTCGAAGGTTCAATCCGTAGAAGACTCGAAGAGATGCTAATTAAAGTATGGATTAGCGAATTTTCACAAAAACCATAAAAAATCATGACGGCAAGACGAAGAATATGTTGGTAAGGTATATGGCCATGAGGCTGACGATGACCAGGACCGTCGAGTGCTTAAAACCGGCTGCGACATTCCCCTCCCCCATCTTCCCTGCCACGAACCCCATTATCCATGCCTCAAAAATGGCGCTACTGAGCAGGACCGTCGATACAGACTTTATGTCCACCCCCAAGCTGAATCCTCCTGGTGAACTAGACATAGGCGCAGTGACAAAGTAGATCATCATGATCATCGTGATAACTACCATTACGGCACCGAAGTAGGGTATGAAGATGTAGGGCCTTAAGGTAGCCTTCTTCTCCTTTTCTATCTCGCTCATCCTCTGGCTGAAGTCGGCCAAGTTCCCGAACATCTTTACCGTGCCACCGCCAACGTCCACGACCTCCAAGAGCAGAAAAGCGATGGCTCTGACGAGCCAACTTCTTACCGATTTTGAGAAGTTTATCATGACTGTACGTAGAGGTACGCCCCAAGAGAGCTGAGCTGCCATCTTTCTTACATAGACGGTGAACCCACCATACCTTCTGCTTGCTAGTTGCTCTATGCAACGCTCTGGAGCCAAGCCAGTCTTCCTGACCTCTGCCATGTCCCTCAAGAAGCTTGGTATCATGGTCTCTACCGATTTTCTATGAGATGAGTCTTTTTGACTGAAGTAGGTTGCGGGTATGGTAGCTATTATGAGTCCAAGGCTGAGGCTTGTATGGAAAGGTACAAGGTTGTACATGTTCGTGAGCAGAACTATCACAGGAACCGCTATCAGGCTTGCCGAAAAGACCATATATGGCGTATAATAGGTAAAGGGCTCCCTAGGTTGAATCATATGAACCATGTATATGAAGAGCACGGATACGATGGGGATGAAGACGGTCGAGAAGATGACTACACTCGTCAGACTTGAACCCCCTCCCTGACCCAAGAGAGACTGTATGGCAAAGAGCACAAAGAAGGATATACCAAGAATCACTGATATTGAAATGTAGGCTTCAGCAAAGGTGCCTATCAGCTCCGATGCGCTCTTCATCCTTAAGGCTCTATATGCGAAGATATCCCTGAGTTTTGCCTCCATGTAACTTACAACATCCCCTCCGGTCTTCAAGACGGATGTATAGCCACCAAAAAAGTCAGACAAGGCTCTGTTCGGGTTGTACCTTGCGGCCTTGTCCAAAGCGGATATGGGATCCATTCCAAATACTTCTATGTCCATCAGTATGCGCTTTGCTTCTTTGGAAGTAGCAGGGTAAAGATCGACCTTGCTCAACCTCTTAAGAGTCATCAAGGGCGAAATGCCTCCCCCTGCCAGAGTGGTTATGTAGCCTATGACAAACGGCAGTTCGTTGTCTATGGAACTTGCCCTCGTGGACTGGCTCAACTTTGGTGTAACAAGCCCCAAAGCGAAGACTATTGGTGCTATGGGCAAGAGAAATAGACTGAATATCCATCTGTATGCGATCAACAAGTACACGCCAAGAATGGTAGGGATGAGGCTGATGATGGTGGAGAACAATACCAAAGAGATATGGGTCTCTGGCGATATGGCCATGTTCGATTTTTGTATATCCTCTCTGAGTTGAGGCATCCCGTTACTGAACCACACAGAAGGCCTTCTAAGAAGCTTGAAGACAAAGGCTATGAATCGGTCTGTGAAGGAGACCTTTGAGGCCGATTCACTTGCTGACAAATTCGATCTGTTTTTCGATCTTTTCATAAGTCTCCCTTGGGTTGTTATGATACTGTTCGAATATGGCTCCTATGTCTCTATAGTTTCTGATTCCCCTTTTCCTGAGCCAACCGAGAATCAGAACTCTCTTCTCCATCTCCTTCATTATTTCATCCACGCTTATCCCTCTGTCCCTTGCCAGCTTCTTCAACTTGTGGCTCTCTTCAAGGCGGTGGCTGACAAAGGAATCACTTGAAGGCACCCATTCGAATGCCCTAAAATACTTGTCAAACTCAATAACTTCGTCAATGGCGATGACACGGCGGCCTACCCTCAGAAGCCCGCTCTCAGACATAGGTATGGCGACTCTACGAGTTGAGACTACCAGATCGAGGAATGGTATGTAAGAAGGAGATACATCCATGGGCCTCGTAGTCAGCCTCTGCATAGCGGAATAAACATCGTCCGCATGGAGGGTGCAGTTGCTCGAAATCAGACCCATGCCATGAACGAAATTGTGAGTACCTTCAACCTCGTATAGGTCGTAAACAAAGCCTTCGTATGGGGTGGCTTCGATCTTCCTGGCTTTGAGAAAATAGAGTTCAGCATCATAACCTACCCCTAATCTAGAAAGAACCATCCTCGAAATGTATTCATTGCCTTCTTTTTGTCTGATCTGAAGTAGCTTTGCACCCCCTGAGTTGATCACTATCTCTATCGGGACTTTTTCTGAGAAAGTCGGCATCCCAAGCCTTATTGACTCAGAACCTATTCCCTGTACATTCAATTGTTTTGCAAAGAGCTCGAGGTTGTAACCAGCCTGAACAGAAATATTATAGTTACCGTTGCGCTTATCCCTGTGTATGTTGACATGCATGCCCAAGATCATGAGCAGATATATGATCCCATGCAATAATTCTTCACTTGAGGTTGACATGCTGAACCTTGTCAGACCTTTGTCCTTAAGAATATATTTGCACCCATCTCCTTTGAAGTAAGATTCTAAGAACTTTGCAATCAATCTTTTGTCTAGCGAAAAGACCATGTCGGGAACCCTTTTTTCTTTTGAAGTCCTACCACATTTCAGCATCTTGGTAAGGAATGTACCGAGGACTCTATCTTTTACTTTAACCTCCACCGATTGGTAACGTCTATCCTTCACGATTCTTGCTGAAAGATTGAATGTACGCCTGAGGATTTCTTTGACATCTTTTACAAGTCTTGCTTCTTTCGAGTTAAAGCTAAAGGTAACTACAGAGCCATCGCTGAAACCCTCACTTGCATAGTAGCCCAATAACTTTATCACGTCTCCGTTAATTGGGATGACAGCCGGTATAAGGTGGAAGGACTTTCTAGCTCTAACATAACGTTTATCCGGGCTATCATCATGGAACTTCAGGTACTGTTCAAGGGGCAAATAGTCCCCCTTACGATACCAGTCTATTACTTCTGGCTTAACACCCAGTTTCTTGGCCAGTTTGCCCTTTGTTTCAGATCTAAGATGGTCCCTTACGTTCTTGACAGTATAGCCCTTTTGGTCACATGGTAGACCTTTCAAAAGGTTAACGTATTTTACTCCACTTTCTAAGGAGCGCAAAAGGGTGGGATGGGGTAAGAGATCACCAACTTCTAATTGCTTCGCCGGAACTCGAATCAATCGCCCTTGATCTAAAACAAGCAATGGATGGTCTTCTGTGACATTTATGACCTTGCCAGCGTCTGTAGTTATCTTCAAAATATTGCCGTTATAATACCTCTTGGATACCTTCTTCACGTTAGAGAGAACTACCTTGCCCGAATTTTCATCAAAAGAAGGCACTCTAATGCTTGTTGTAGGCTCTGCTATTTCTACCCCAAAAGAGTGAGTGACTCTTCCTCGCTTGAACGCATCTTCAACGACTTCCTCAATACTTGTAAACCTGGGATTCGATCCTTCGTAGACAAGCAATTTCTCGTTGGGAGGTAGACACATTCCACCATGGCCTGTGCTTATGGCTTGGAAAAGGACAAAAGCCTCTTCCCCACGAACCTCCCCGACTACAAGCACGTCTGGTCTCATTCTCAAGGATGCCTTCACAAGATCATAAAGCGATACCTCCCCTATCTTATCCGAGCTCAGTCCATAGCTAGGTCGAGATACCAGGGGTATCCAGTTCTGATGTGGTATGTTTATCTCTTGAACCTCCTCGATGGTCACTACTTTCATGTTTGGGCGAACCATGGTGAGCAAGGAGTTCAGCATGGTAGTCTTTCCAGATGCCGTTGCACCAACCACTATAGTGGAAGAGCGATTCTCCATGAGCATCCAGAGGTAAGCAGCAATCCCATAGTCAAGAGTACCAAAGTTCATCATATCGACTATGGTTATGGGGTCCTCGCGAAACTTTCTTATCGATACTGTGCTGCCTTGAGGAGATACTTCACGGCGAAAGGTGGCTGCAAGCCTGTGCCTCCCTGGTAGGGTTGCATCTACCACAGGATAAGCGGTGGATATGTGCTTGCCTGCCATGTGCACCAACCTTGTTATCGTATCATCAAGGTCTTGATCCTTTTCAAACATTAGATTCGACTCTAGGCTCTCGTACTTCCTGTGCCATACAAAGACTGGCTTGTCCACACCATCGATGGATATGTCTTCTATATTGGGATCGATCATGAGAGGATTTATGGGACCGTAGCCCACCATATCCCTTTCTGCATAGTACAGGATCTTGGACCATGACACGTTTGCCAACTTCCCCAGGCTCAGTTTGTACTTCTCTATGGTCTTCGTGGCATGACTCTCGAAGTACTCCTTGGGATCAACTTCTTGTCTTGGCACCTTCAGTTCTATCTGAAGGATGTTTATTATATCGTTGTAGACCCTTGCCTCTTCTTCATTCAGCTTCAATTCGTCTATATAGTAGAGCAGGGTCCTCTTCGCAGGGTCCTCGGTTATTATTACATACGCAAAGGGCTCGTTCAATGGATATCTTTCTATGACAGATATTCCCAATGGTATCGACTTTGGTGTAATAGGTTCAAATAGAAGCTCCTGATTCACAGGATTTTCCTTTTTGCCCTTTGAGCTTGACAATTTTGCCATCTAGAAAACCCTCTTTCCAAACTCGATGATATATGTCTTCGCGACCCTTTTTAGACCATCTGGTAAAGAATTCTTTCCAATTCTCCCGCTTCTTTTGAAAACATTTAACATAGTCATTCTCATCAACCTCATGTACTGTCAAGAATGTGAATCGCATTGTAGAGAATAGTCTGCCCTGCCGCTCCGCTGAGATCGGAGAACCTCCAGAATATTACCACGAAGACCCATGCCAAGTTTTCATCGCTAAGACTGTTCCTTCCTGTCAGTATATCATCGTTATTCAATGCACTACCTCCTATCTGACTGGCACCAAAGACGAGAATCGTGCTTCCTCCATTGCCCAAGACCTTATGGTTATAATCTGGACTGTAGGCTACTGGTTGTGCAGATGTACTTGTGCTCTTCAATAGAAAGAAGTAGGTCTCACTCTCAGCTGTCCCATCGATGTCCCGTATATCAACCATTAAGACTGAGGTTCGGCTGAATTCTATATCCTTATTTGAATAATTAGTGATTTTTACAAATAAAAGTATCTCATCAGCTCCTGAGGACATGGTATAAGCTGACCCTGTCATGTAGGTTTTAAAGGCGAAGTCGTATGAATCTGGAGACGACCAAGGGCCTCCTACGCCATTGTTGGAGTATTTTCTTTCACCTCTCGTATACGAGGTACTTGAAGAATAAGACCAACGATAATAGTTGGAAGAAGAGCCGCCGTCTTGGTGCAACACAATCCAATACTTTGTATCACCAGTCAAATCCACTGAAATTGTCAAGTCTACAACGCGCCATCCATAAGAAGTGCCTATCTGAGATGGAGGGATCGTAGCAGATGCAAGTATTGCTCCAGGCACTCCGCCACTATTAGCTCTTATTTCGACAACAAGATTATCAACAGGGCTACCAGATTTAAGAACATATATCGCCACGCGTTCAATCCTATCGCTCTTTACTGGTGTAAAGGACTGGGCTATCCAATTGTTTTGATAGACCCTATTATTGCTCGTTCCACTTGATGTGCTCTTTTGCGTCTGCTCTGAAGCTGTGTATGTATAGGATTCTATATCAAAAGAAAGAGCGAAAGGTCCGGAAATGACCTGAGGGATAAATAACCTTGATGTAGGATAGACTCCAGACCCAGCGTTTCCCCTGCTTGTCAAGACTTTTATGAGGACAATGCCAGAGGAGTAAGATGCATATCCATCCCCTATCTGTCTCGAATCTCCAGGGTTTATTGTGTTAGAACTAGAAACAGTTTCCTCAAAGATCAGCATACCAGTGGTCTGGTTGATAATGAACACATGAACTATAGTTATTGGAACTGGTCCTGTGTTGTTCACAACTGCTTTCAGGGAACTATCATAAAACCCACCCACAGCAAACTGTTCTTGAATCATATCTTTGTCCATATCGGTAGACTCCATTACTGCGCTTCTGAACTGATTTGCAAAGTACTGATTTGCAATAAAGAATGATGCCACGCTTGTGGCTATTATGGCTATAAGAAATAATGAACCTATGATCTCTGATACTCCTGCTCTTCTATTTCTATAATGATGCTTTTTCAGAATTTTTATCTTCAATTCTCTCACTCCATAACTAGCTGGGAAGGATTCTGATCGCTGAATAAGCAATAGTTTGTGTGTAAGGTTCGTTGCTATCTACATACCTCCATGAAAGTACAAAGAAGCACCAAACAAGGTTTTCAGTCCAGAAGTAGTTGTCTGGCGATAGATCAAGACCAGTAAGACAGTTGTTTAAGTTTAGGTCTTCTGACCCTATACTCCTCGCACCAAAGAGGAGGATGGTATCTCCACCATTTCCTTGGACGATTTGACTATAGTCAGGGTAATAAGGGTCAGGATTCAGAGGGTTACCTGTATCTTTTACTATGTAGAAGTAGACTTCATCCTCGTTTATCATGGTCGAATGTGGTGGGTTTAACTCTATAACTTGCACAACGAGGAATGAGAGCCTGCTAAAGGCAATATCTTTATCAGACAAGTTGGTTAAGTTGACATAGAAAACGATGTTGTCAGCAGTTGATGGTATGGCAAAGGCAGGACCTTTACCCGACCTATAACTCTTGAACATAAAGTCGCCCGATTGATTAGTCCATGCCCCTCCCCCAGCAGGAATAATCATCCTTTCTCCATTTGTATATGAGTTATAGTCCGTCGAGTAGTACCATCTATATCTATACGTGGTTGCATTGTTCTGTTGGTAAAGCACTATCCAGTACTTTGTGCCTCCAGTAAGGGTAGGGTTAGTATTGACGCTAACCCAGTTGTCTCCATAGTCCCTATCGTTACCATCATTATCAATTGCGTACACAGATGAAGCACTGACAGTATAACTTGCACCTGCGATTAAGCTCCCAGGGCAGTTGTTGATAGCATCATGATTCCTTATTTCTACAACAAGGCTAGCTGCACTAGTACTGGTTACACTAATCCGCAAGTCAACATAATCGAGCACACGACTTTGATCAGGGACAAAGGACTGAGCTGCCCATGATTTGCCATATATCTCATAGTAGGTGCTTGTATTATCTCTTTTTACTTGATATTGATCTATGGAGCCTTGTTGGGAAGTATAGTTAAAGCCTTGACACAATGTCAGCAGAAAAGGTCCTACTCCAATTAATCCAGTGCTCGAAACTGCTGTAGGGTATATGTTCGACTTTACATTCCCCCTCTGTGTGAGAACCTTGATCAATACAGATTCTATTGCAAACTCATAATTCGTATTTACTTCATCCCATGCTCCAGGGTTAAGAGTCGTTGAGACTTCCAAGGGACTAGTTATGATATCTTCTGTAGCTGGGTCGATAAGAAAGATGCGAATTATGGTAATAGGTATCGACCCAGTATTATTGACCGTAACCAAAAGAAGATTTGATTCATTCACTCTTCCCCTTATTTCAAACTGCTCCATGT
>JACAEJ010000017.1 GCA_013388925.1 Nitrososphaerales archaeon | reverse complement strand
TCCTTGAAGATATCCCTTAGCCTAGCCTCCGTTTCACCGTAGTACTTGTTCATTATCTCCGGGCCGCTTATGGAGAAGAAATTGGCTTCAGATTCATTGGCAAGGGCCTTTGCCAAAAGAGTCTTGCCACAGCCAGGAGGGCCGTACAGAAGTATACCGCTGGGAGGCTCTATGCCGAGGCGTTGAAAGACCTCTGGGTGGCGCAAGGGTAACTCTACTATCTCCCTCAGCCTCCTTATCTCCTCCTTCAAACCACCTATCTCTTCATAGGTTACCCTTATGGGAGCCAACTTCTCTGGGAGGGGCTCAGGCATTATGGAGATGCGAGTACTCTGGTCTATCCTTGCCATGGGCCTAGGCCTCAACTTTGATACGTTGAATAGAATGGGGCTACCTAGGATCACAACGGATATGTCGTCGCCCTCTGCAACGGGCATGCCCTTTAGCCTGTTTCTTACAAACTCGGAGAATTCTTTGTCTACGCTGAGCCTTACATTCACTGGAACGAGTGTCATGCTCTTGCACATCTTTGCGCTCGCAACCTTTACGCTAATGTAATCGTTCAACACCACTCCTGCATTCTTTCTAGTCTGACCGTCTATCCTTACTATGCCTTGCAGTTTGTCTTCAGGGTCTGAAGGCCATGCAATGGCAACAGTGGACCTCTTTCCTATCAGCTCAAGGATGTCTCCTGCACCAGCCCCCAACACCTCCATAGTTTCAACATCGAGCCTTGCCCTTCCCTTTCCTACGTCCCTCTGCTTTGCTTCTGAAACCTTCAGCTGAATCGCCATTGCCTTCCTTTCTCTGCTCATCGATAGTTTTGAAGAAAAATATGGTTAAAAACGTTTAGCACTCCAAAAGGTGTCCTTTGGAGGCCAGAGATGATTTCACAAGGTGGTGGAAAATATATATTACGGGCCTATCTTGGGGCACATTGCATTTCGTCATGTGCGATATCGGGATAGTCTTTGGAGAAGCATTCAAGAAGTACTCCTTCCCGGATTATCCACTGGCTAGTGAGAGAATTGAAGCCTTCCAGCAGATGCTAGAAAAGGAAGGGGTGACAAAAAAAGGGAAGATCAAGTTCTTAGAGCCAGTCCTAGCAAGCGAGGAAGTTCTGCTCCTATTCCACACAAAGGGCCATGTAGACTTCGTCAAGAGAGCTTCAGAGCAAGGTTTTGGTTACCTTGATCATGGAGATGCCCCAGCCTGTTTTGGTTCTGGTGCTTATGGAGAGACTCCAGCATTTAAGGGCATCTTCGAGGCAGCGTGCTATCTTGTAGGCTCCACCCTTCTCGGCTTGGATATGCTCATGAAGAAGGAGTTTGATCATATGTTCAACCCGATTGGGGGAACGCATCACGCAAGGAGGGGCAGGACTGAAGGATTATGTGTATTCAACGATGCAGCTATAGCCATATTATATGCCCAGAAGACTTATGGTCTCAAGAGGATATTCTATGTTGACATAGATGCCCACCATGGTAATGGTGTCTTTTATGACCTCAACGATGACCCTTCGGTGTACATAGCAGATATACACGAAGATGGCAAGTATCTTTATCCAGGCACTGGTTCACGCGACGAAACTGGCTCTGGAGAAGCAGTTGGGACTAAGATGAATTTACCACTGGCGCCAAAGTCTGGAGACAAAGAGTTCAAAGAGGCTTTTATGAAGGTCGAGGATTTTGTCTATAAGGTAAAGCCTGAACTTATCATATTCCAGTGTGGAGCGGATGGGTTGAAAGGCGATCCTCATACGCACTTGTACTACACCGAAGAAGCCCACAGATACGCAGCGAATAGGCTTCACAGAATCTCACATGAGCTATGTAATGGCAGGATACTGGCTCTGGGCGGTGGAGGCTACAATCCTAACAATGTTGCCAGGGCTTGGGTGGAAGTGGTCAAGGGCCTTATTGACTGATCACTCAGTAGCAACAAATCTCTGAAGTTTTTGAGAGCCTTTATCTACCCTATCCTAGTCGAGAGCCTGCTGACCGCCATTACCTCTACCTGGCTTACCAGTTCTGAGGAGCGCAGAGATTCCTCCAACTTATCCATCTCCCCCCCTCTCTCCTCTACTGTGATATCCACTATCGATGCCACTAGACCAAAGGCTATGGGCTCGTCAACAGCTCTTCTTATCTCCATTCCTGATGGCAATATTTTTTGAATTGAGTTTAGAACATCTTTAGATCCTATGCCTACGTCCGTAGGCAGTATCCTCAACCTTACTAGCACTTTGCCCAACTTGCTTCTCTGTCTGTGCTCTTGATCACTTTAATATAATTATCTAACCAGACACAATGCTTTTAGGCACAGTAAGGGAGCAGTTGCCTAGGCGAAAATGATGGAGGAAATCACCATTGAAGAGATAAGGGAGAAGGCAGAAGAGTTCAGGGATACGAGTAATGTAATAATGGATCTCTTGGAGAATAAGGGCATAGACCCATTCAAAGCCCTTTTCGTCCTGTTGCCCATCGTGGTGAGCATAGAAAATAAACTAGGATGCATGGGGCTGATCGAATTCCTCCTGAAGCGGTTAAGGATAGCATTGATTTATGATAAGGCCTATGAGTAGGCAAGACAATAACTATTAAATGAGCAAAGGGCTTAATTATTAAGCGACGACCATTATTTTACTTAAGACACCATGGTGTAAACGCGAAAAAGTGTATAGTCAACCTTAGAATCGAGTTTTAGATATGATTAATCATAATGGGGTGGAACATCTATAGAAAGAACTGTAGACTTAACAGGTGGATAAGTCAGAATGGATCTGAAGGGGAAGAGGGTTCTTTTAAGGCCCAACCAGATCAGATAGACATAGCTATTGGTATGTTTGGCTAATTTTAGCTATGGGAAATCTATTTCTTCTTATAAGATGGCACACAAAGAATTTTGCTTATCAATGTCCAAAATGTGGGCATAAATTTGAGATATCCGTTTCTACATCTTTTATGAGCCTCCATGGAGTGAGCAAAAGAGGTGGGTGGAAATACTTAGAATGCCCGAAATGTCACGAAGAATCAAGGGCAACTGTGATAAGAATCTTAAAAAGGAGTTAGATAATAACGAATTTTGATTTTAACCAACGACGAATCTTCTTGGGAGTATGGTTAAATGCCTCGATTGCAAAGTCAACCATGTCAAATTGGATCTTTTTGATTATATCATTATTCTAATCGTAGTTATCCTAGAGAGTTTCCTGCTTTATGTTAATTATGTAGCCCGTATCAGACTCGGTGCCAAGGAAATGAATCCAATATGGCGTAAGTTTGATCTTATGAAGGGTAAAATGAGGTTTATAAGCTTCATTCTTATGCCACTTCTGGTTATTGGCGGAATCATAGTTTTGTTTTCTCTTCCTAGAAATATTTTCGAAGAACGATCTATATATTTAGCCTCCGGCATTCTAATTGGCTTTTTATCGTTTAACTTTATAGCGGACTTTTTGACTCTTTACAATTTCAGAAAAATGCAAAAGAACTTAGGCCGTATGAGACAAAATAAAGGGTGATAGGAGCTTAATCCCCCTGCTCACACAGGGTGATGATTTGACCGACTAACTCAATATTTCTTTTGAATTAGCAATAGGTAAGTAATAAGAAAATTGCTCCAATAATTAAAATGGTAAAGTACAAAGCGATATAAATGATTGACCTTGTCCAATCTTCCTTTGTTGTTTCTCGGTATTTATGTTGAGTCATATAATTCTCTTGCATACTAAATATGCCCATTTATTCTTTATTTGGCCAGAACAGTTACTTCAAGAAGTGTACCAGATTATATTAATATTGACAAACAGCAGAATGTCAATTGCTAACTGTAAGCATTTCTTGAAAAAGGGAGTGATTAGAGCCTGGCTTGGCAGACTCGATTATGGGAGCTTCCCGATTATTTTGACGAATTCGGCTTGTGTGAAGGCCTTGAGGGTCGTGGTGCGGATATTTCCTTGAGTTCCAAGAAAGAGAAGAGCAGATGCTGCTGCCTCGTCGTTAGGAAACTCCGCCACTCCTACAGCGTCGTATTGCCCAAAAGTGAAATATATGGCTTGCCATTTTCCTCCCGCTTTTTCGATAATAGCCTTGCTTTTCTTGAGCCGCTTAGGAAGGTCCTTGATGGTCCTTATTCCTTGATCAGTCCAATTTAGGAGGACGATATAGTAAGGCATTTTTCATCAGATTTGATTTATCTCCTAAATATAAATAAAGTTTGTCATATGTACTTACATATCAGTGGCAATAAAATCCTATCAGATAGATAAGTTTCGGATCTCTGGAACAAGAAGTTGCTGAAAAAGTGCATTAGGGAAATTTCGCATCAAGGGCCTATGAGACCACAGTTTGCGCACTTGTACTTCCTTGAGAACGTTCTGCACATCTCACATCTCCATATAAGAACCTGACCACATTTGACGCACTCAAACTTCACGGCCTTCTCGCTAGGCATTATGGGTCGGTTACAAGATGAGCATGTAGGTAGGGATGCCTTCTCAGACATTTTACCATGACTCCCAAATCACAATGATATATCCTTTCCTATGGAAAAAGCAGCTCCTCTACCTTGTCTACGGCCTTTATGCCCTTTACCTCTAGCGGCAATTGTGACAGTGTGGCAAGGCCGGGTTCCTTGCCATACCTGTCCATCAGTATATCGAGGTACTTCTTCTGCATTTTGGCCCTTTGCCTATGAAAGTCACAATCACATATGTCCTCTGTAACGATGTAGTTGACAAGGATCTTGCTCACCGTCATGCCAAAGGCCCTGATCTCCTTGAAAATCCTCTCTGTCTGATGGACTCCTAAAGCTTCAGATATAGTTACGATTATCGCTTGAGTCTTCTTATCCCTCAGCATATCAAGAACCCTTCGAGCCAAATTCTCCCATGATGCAATTGTGTTCAGTGGGTCCCTCTTTGCCCTACCCTTTGTGAGCATTTCAACTGCCTTGCGCACCCTTACGTACAATTTTGCAGCCTCACCCAAGTGCTTGTAGAATCTGTCCTGTAACTTGATAAGAGAGAGAGTACCACCTGCAGGAGCCGTGTCCCAAACAATCACATCATAGTCACCGCTCTCGTAAGCATCAAGAACATAACTAAGAGCAAACTCCTCATCTATGCCTGGTGCTCCCGCGACGTAGTCGATTATCTCTTCTCCTACTGGCAAGAAGGATGATAAGACTTCATAGACTTCTTGCCCAAACTTTTCTTTCCATTTCTCCACCACAAGCTCATAATCCAGCTCCACGGCATTGAGATTCTTATACTGATTTAAGGGGGTTATCCTGCCTCTCACATCGTTCTCCAATATATCCGATAAAGATGGAGTTGGGTCACTTGAGATGAGTAGCGTCCTTAGTCCTCTTTTTGTAAAGTGTAGCGCAGTGGCGGTTGCAGAAGTGGTCTTGCCCACCCCACCCTTACCACAGAAAGCCACTATTCTTGGCTCTTCATCATCCAGATAGTTGAGCCCTCTTTTGACCTCCAAATCTATCCCCCAAAACTAACGTGACGGCCACCTTAGTAGCTCGTCCTCAGGGCACAGTAACCTCTGATTTACTTCTTCGATTTGGCTCCTCAAATCCTTCAATCCTTGTGCACGTAATTTAGGGTCATCGAGTTGAGTTATTTTATCTATCTTATACAGAGTGTCTCGAGCAACTTGTATCTTCGTGCCTATCTTCTCCGCAGTATCAGGATCGATGAGTCCATGTTGAGCCTTTGCACGATTTAATAAAAGAGCAACATCGTATGTAGCTCCCACCAGTTCATCCCTAGTCATCCACGATGTCTGATAATTCAGGAATTGCTTCCAGTTCGGAAGAGCCATAGCCTGCCTGTACTCTTCAAGTCCTCTATAGAACAAATTGTATCCGTGATTCTTGGGATTCTCGAACGCTATGCTTCCGGGATCAAGGAAGGGAGCAAGAGGGGCGATAAAAGGATGAAATCTATTGTCCCTCCCATGCTCTTCTAGTAGTCTTTGGCAATATTTTGCAGTGTCCAACGCCGACTCTTTTGTCTGATAAGGAAGGCCCATCATAAAAAAGACATCGAGCCTTTGACATCCCAGTTCGAGGGCGTTCGATAGGGTCTTTTCCAGTTCGTCATTTCCGTAAGGTCTACCAAAAGCATGACGCACCCTCTCATCATGTGATTCTGGCGAAATCTCAAAACTAAAACTGGGGAGGCTCTCAGCTATCTTCTCCAAGTAGTCTTTGCTAGCGGGCGTAAAAAGCTCTATTACCATTGGGCTGTCGACCTTCTCCTTTTTCATTAGATCCAAAACGGATTCGGCATAATTCTTGCCAGCTATGCGAAGATCACCCAAGATAAAGACAGGCCCATCTACATACTTCTCAATTGCCTTCACTTCACTGACGATCTTCTCCGGTTTACTATATGCAATTGACGATCTATTGCAGATTCTCTGATATGAGTATTGTGAACCACCACAAGTTATACAATTAAAGATGCAACCCTTGCAAGCAAGAACAGACGTTATCGGGTAGCTTTTCCAGCCGTGATATGGCAGATGCCCCGATATGTCCCTGTATTTCAGGGAAGACTTTACCATCCGACCTGCATCGAGAACAAAATCGTCCAGGCTGTCAGGCACGAAGGAGAGGTGGTTTATGCAGATCTTTCCATTTGAGTCTCTCCACGTTATGTTTGGCACATCCTGAGGGTCCCTGTTCTCCTCTATGCACCGCATCAATTGGTGCAAAGGATACTCTGTCGTATCCCCACGAACCACATAGTCGACATAAGGGTAGTTCTCGATTATCTGTGTGTGAAAGTACGTTGATGACAGTCCTCCGAATATTATGGGAGTATCTGGGTGGTGGCTCTTGACTATGCGAGCAAGCTCGAGACTTCCTTGGGCATGGACCAGCCAGTGAAAGTCTATCCCAAATGCCTTGGGCCTAAGACCTCTTATAAGAGACTCTGGGTCGAACTTCCGATCTTTCAGCATCTTCAAGGCTATGTTGATGATGCGCACATTGTAGCCTTGCTGCTCGAGGTATCCTAGGATGCTGACAAAGCCTATTGGGTACATTTCAAATATGGGGGTAGGCGGCACTACATCACTTATGGGTCCGTACATTATGGCCTTATCCCTAAAGTCATAGAGGCTTGGCGGATGAAGCAGCACAAGATCTGGCTTGGGCATATCTATGATAGGGCTTCCCGATGATCACTTATTAAATTTTTTACAGATTTCATGAAGTAAAAAACAATCTCTTCCATACGTGAAATCTTGGATTTTCATACTCTAAAGATAGAATTACAGTATATAGCTCAAATCCACAATTGCCTTAAGTTACTTTTTCTTACAGGTTCATGGTAAATTGGAAAAAGATTACAAGATCTGTAATTCTTGCCAGAATAGAGAATCTTGTAAGATGGATAAGGATAAAGTAGCATTCTGCACAGGCTTTGTAAGAAGTAATGACCATCTGGTAGATTTCTATCAATGTGTGAGAGGGCATGGTTTTGGAGTTGACCACATATCAGATGACTTCAGAAAGGAATCAATTCTATGTCCTGTCTGCCATTACCCAGCTTCTTTCAAGGAGACGATGAGGTTTGAGGCAAGAGATGCAAAGATCGTTAGGCCAGGAATAGAGGGACACAGAGCCCCTAACCTTTGATATATCACATCTAATGAGGGTCAAGAAGACAAGCGATTCTTAATGATATTTATCAATTCTTCTGCCGAAAACGGCTTAATGAGATAATCGTCAGCACCTGCCTTCAGTCCCTGCTCTCTATCCTTATCCCTTCCGAGCACCGTGAACATAAGGATGGGAATGGATGCTGTCTCTGGATCTGACTTCAATTTCTTGCAGACTTCAAACCCGTTCATTTTAGGCATGATTATGTCGAGGATTATGAGATCAGGCTTTGGGACAGATACCTTCTTTAATGCTTCTTGGCCATCTTTAGCCGTAATGACTTCATAGCCTTTGCCCTCTAGTATGACAATAGAAGATTGTGTGGATAAAGGTACCTTAAGAACGACTTGCGATCCGGATGAAGCCGTTCTAAGCTCTGATGTCACTTTTATAACAGTTGGCACACCGAACAAAGAGGATGGAAGCATAGATCTGAAATATGTGCTTGAAGCCTCAAATATGATTGGGAAGGCTTTAAGAAGGAAGAATGAGTGGCATCTTATTGTAGTTAAGAGTACTGTTGTTCCAAGAACGATAGAGAACTTTGTGAGAAAAGCCATCGAAGAAGCTTCTGGCAAGGTTGCCTTCAAAGGCTTCGGCTTAGCCGTGAACCCAGAGTTTCTGAAAGAAGGAAGTGCTATTGAGGACTTCATGAAGCCAGACAGGATTGTAATAGGTGCCAACGACGAGAAGAGTATGCGTGTGCTTGAAGAAATTTACTCTTCCTTCGACTGCCCAAAACTAGCGACAAATATTAACACAGCTGAGCTGATGAAGTATGCTAACAATGCCTTCCTAGCCATGAAGGTAAGTTTCATAAACATGATGGGCAATTTATGCGAGAAACTTCCTGGCACCGACGTTGAAGTTATAGCGAAAGGTATAGGTTTTGACTGTAGGATTGGACCTCTCTTCTTGAGAGCTGGTGCAGGATGGGGTGGGAGTTGCTGGCCAAAAGACCTCAAAGCTCTAGCTAACTTCGGGAAGAATACGAATGTTAGATTACCATTGATTGAAGCAACCCTTGAGATCAACGAAAACCAGCCATATAGAGTAATAGAACTGGCCGAAGAGCTACTTAACAGCCTTAAACTTAGAAAGATTTCAGTTTTAGGCTTGGCTTTCAAACCAAATACCGATGATATAAGAGAAGCTGTCTCCATAAAGATAGTCAAAGCCCTTCTTGACAGAGGTGCAAAAGTATCAGTTTACGACCCAGCCGCAATAAAAAACGTCAGACAAATTTTTGACAATAGAATCAGCTATGCCAATTCTGCACTTGAATGCATAAAAGATTCTGAATGTGCAATGATCATAACAGAATGGGATGAATTTAGAGAACTCAAACCAGAGGATTATGCAAGACTTATGAAGAGACCTATTCTGATAGATGGCAGAAGAATATACAATACAAAAGAATACACACGATATGTGAAAATCAAGGCTATAGGGCTGGGTGAAACGTGTCCTAGTAACTGATCTGATTTTGTGAAGTAGAGTGTCTACTCTGCTATTCTTTGGAGCCTATAATGGGATAGATCTGAACTGTTTCTGCTTGGACAATACTGACGTAGTACTCATAACATATAATTCAACTTCTCCCACCTAAAGGAAGGGAGATTGCCGCTACCTCATACACCTTGTTTAGGCTCGGTGCGACAATAGGCTGGTTGAATGCAGCCCTCTTAGCAATATTCAACGCTGCTACGTAGTCTGCTTCTTCCGAGAAGCTACATCTAACACATCTGAACCGATTTCTCTCAGGGCGGTTTCTTCCATTTATGGTTCCACATCTCGGACATGTCCTAGACGTGTTTCGTGGGTCTACTACTTGTAGTGGAACACCAGCCATCTTAGCCTTATATTCAATAAAGTTTCTTAGTTGCCGAAAAGCCCACTTGTTATGTCTCTCTCGCTGGTTATGCCCAACCCTTACCCTCTCTCTGATGCCCTTAAGGTCTTCGAGGGCTATCAGAGACTCGGTGCGTTTAGCCTTCCCAACAAGAGCCTTTGAGATGATATGGTTCACGTTACGTTTGAACCGCCTCTCTCTACCTGAGAGCTTCTTCAGATGCCTTTTAGCACTCTTCGTTCCCCTTGCCTGCAATCTCGCCCTCAGAGATGTATAACGTTTTCTAACTTCGTCAACCTTACTTCCGCTGAAATGCTCTCCTGTGGAATCGGTTGCAAGATTCTCTATACCCAAGTCAACACCTAGAACGTTCTTCGCCTCATAAAGCGTTTCTTCTGGTGCGTCAACGACTACAGCTAGATGGAAGAGTCCGTTTCGGTAGATTAGGTCTACTTGTCCTCTAACCACTTTACCGCAGAGATGCTGCTTCTGATACTCACCTATTCGTGTCTTGAGGGTCATTCGTCCTTTGATGGTGCTGATTGAAACTCTATCCAAACCTTTCCAAGATAGGTTTCTCCGGTCATATTGAATTGCCCCTCTGGATCTGAACTCTGGTTTGGCGGTCTTATCCCGCTTGTATACTTCAACCACTTTGCTGATGACTCGTATAACCATCTGGGCACCCAGACCGAACTTCTCTCTTAGTTCTCGATAGACTGCCTTCTGCAATTCGTATTTGCTTGTATAAACTCCTTTCGGGGCAGCATAGTTGCAGGCGAGGTTGAACTGCTCCAAGGTCTTTAATATTACAGCCTTCTCCTCATCGTTAGTTTCCAGCCGCACCATCAGAGTTTGAAGTATCTAATATTGATAGAATATATCAATATTTAAGGGCGAGGCTTCCTGCGTCTTAAGATGTGACAACAAAACTCTTACTTTGGGATTAAATGACCAGATCTATCCCTTGGTCGATGCTGGCCTTCCTCTCGATCATATTGGCTATATCGATCAATATTCTTTTTGGCTTGGTTAAGCTGATAAACCTTCTGAATATTGAATTCTATTACTTCTACTCTACGAATGTCATCGATATTGTAATCTTCTCTCCTCTCATAGATCTGTTGATATGGTTCATCTCACTTCTCTTCATAACTGCAGAGATTTTATTGATGGCAGTATTGCACCATCGAAAGTTTCCTATTTGGATGCTTCTCATATACTCCTTGCTGATCGCCTCACTTATGGCCTTCTTAATCAATGATAGAATAGCCCTTTTGTTGGCTATACCTTTAGGTTTCACAACAGTGGGATTATCAGTCTTTTATTACAAGGGTTTTTCTCTTGTGAAAAGAGTGGAAGGAGCGTTACTCATATTAACAGCCACGATGGGCCTGCTGATACCTTTTGAGCTTGCCTCTCTCTCATCTTGGATAGTTAATGCCTTTGATTATGAAGTTCCCTTTGGATCTAGCTTGCGTTGGAGGTTTCCATATATCGATCTTCAACTATTCAATGTACTCTATCCGTTGATTCCATGGCTTTTTCTGATAATTCTTTTTTGTTGGATATGGATTCCAGCCTTAAAGTACGTACTGTCGAGAACGGGAATAAGAGACCTTTTAAGCATTCGAGATACAGATAGATTGAACAATAAGTTCCTAGCCTTCTCTCTTCTCCTTTCCTTGGCACTTACTCTCTTTATAGCATATTATCCCTACATCCATCTTCCAAGCACAACCCTGATTGGAGTAGATTCCATATTTTACTATGATTGGCTAAAGGAGATCATGCAAAAGGGGCCATTCATAGCCCTGGAGATGGATAGGCCACTCTTCAACTTGCTCATGTATTTCATCAAATATGTAACAGATCTACCTCCGTACGCTGTTGTAAGAATCTTATCGATTATTCTTGCCATATCCCTGCCTCTGGCAGTATTCTTGTTCGTTAAAGTTGGAACCAAGGATGAACGTTTAGCATTACTATCGGCTTTTCTTACATCCTTCTCTTTTCAGACCACTGTTAGTATATTCGCCTATAGCTTGGCAAATTGGTTTGCGATGATAGAGATCTTTCTTCTGTTGGCTTTTCTTTTCAAGAGTCTTGAAGAACGCTCATGGATATACTCGCTATTACCAGCTTCTTTTGGGATGGCTCTGCTTCTTACTCATCCTTATACATGGTACTTGTTGATGATCATACTGGCTTCTTATCTAATATGGATACTCTTAAGAAAGCCTGAAGAAAGTTCAGACATATTTCCTCTAGAAGTCATCATAATATCAAACTTGTTGTTCTACATGGTCTACACCCTGATGCCGTTTGGAGGAGGAGTAGGGGGTTCTGGCGTGTGGGTCTCAGATGTGGCCTTGTCAAATATCAGCATTTCCAACCTGCTCAACTTGATGAATGGACTTACTTATATGGTTCAAAGATGGGTAGGAGGGCTTTTCGGAAACCCTCCTTTAATGATACTGGCAATCATAGGCATAGTCTCTATGCTCGATTTCGCTAAGAGATTTAACAGGATAATGCTTCTTTGGGTCATGATCCCTTCTCTAGCCTTATTCTTCGTTTCTCCCGAGTCTGAGGCACTTTACTACCGTCTTGTATATCTCATACCTTTTCAGATCTTGGCTGCTATGGGCCTTAAATGGATACTCGATAAGGTGAAAGATATGGAAATAAAGTTCAAAATAGATAGGACTTATTCCCATATAATTATAGTTCTGATGATTGTTTTGACAATGCTTTTGTTATTCAATTACTCCTTACGATCGGTAGATGAAGCCATGATCTATATGCCTGAACCCTGATTATCGAGCCAACTACGTTTTCGATTTTAGTAAAGAACTTCTAAAGAGAAGACTTTTTAGGTAGAACTTAAAAAGACAATAATCACTCCCTAATAGGGTTAAGCTATGGAATTCGAGAAAAGATATTTGATTGTAGTGATATTTATTAGTGCCATCCTCGTAGGTGCTATTGCTATTTTCTATTATCCTTCTGGTGGACCTCCTGGCCAGCGATGGTTACAAGATCCTGAAGATGATGTGATTTTGAATTTCAACGCAGATTATCCTGGCATGATCGACATAATCTATGCAGAATTGTCTACGAATGAACAAATATTGAACTTCACATTGACGATGAAGGACAGCGTTCCAGAGAGCCTTGAGTACGGAGAATATGTCCAGTGGCTTGTATTGATAATCTTCGAGGATGGGACGGCATATGAAATGTATGCTGAAATAAACTCAACGATCTACGAAGGAGAACTATCAGGATTCATTAGAGAAGTTGGAGAATATGAAGCTCAGCCATGTATTCTTGAACATGATGGGAAAACATTGATTCTATCAGCTCCATTGGAAGGGTTAGAAGCTACAAAAGAAGTACAATGGGTGGTTCAAACTGTATTTGAAAAATGGTCGGGCTATGAATTGATATCAAACGGGTTCGATTTCGCTCCAGATGAGGACCTTCAAAGGACAACCCTTTGAAGAAATGTTGTTCAAACGCTAGTAGGTGTTATTCGCTGTAAAGGGGAGTGATAAAAAAAGAGATCTCTTTTTTTATTTTGCAGATAACCATCGAGCATGCTTTAAAGTCAAGCGAGGTCAGAACCGTGTAGCTCCTCCAATCGAATGGTCTTCAACCCCTCCTTCTTTAAGGATTCCTTGACTTCTCGCTTTAGCAGGTGCCTGTCCTCCGTCAAGAGGTCCATATGGCTTGTGAAGGCTACGGCGAGACTTATAGCATCAGCTACGTACAGATTCAGCTTAACGATCAACTCCTTGGCCTTATCTTTCAGATCCGTGACTGGTACTAACCTTATGAAGCCGAAATCGGACATCTCTCTTAAGGCTACGTACGCTTCATCTATCTTTTGCTCAGAATATCCTGCTTTTGAGAGGCCTCGGCAGACTTCTAGGTGCATCAACTCACAAGCAAACACGCTTACCGCTGATGACAACACTTCATCCCTGAGTCTTAAAGCCTCAAGCTCGAACTCCTCACCTTTCTTGAACCATTTAACTAATACAGATGAGTCGAGGGCAAGCTTTCTTGCCATTATTCATCTTCTTCCTCATGAGACT
>JACAEJ010000028.1 GCA_013388925.1 Nitrososphaerales archaeon | reverse complement strand
CATATTACTCGGGCGGCGGCTTTAGGAAAATATTTAAACAAATTTGCCTCTATTAAAAATATGACCAAGATACTAAAAATTGACAGGGCTTTGTATGAAGTTGATGACAAAACAAAGACATACCAATATTACGGTAGAAATCCAGAGTGGGAGAACTTAAGTAAAGAAGAAAACCAAAGGAATAAGAAGCACATTGATGGCTATACAAGAATATTCCCTGATGGCAGAAAAAAAGTTTTCAGATATAAGGTGTAAATTATGACTTGGAAATATACAAAACCAAAGCCCTGCAAAACCTGTTATGGTTGGAATCCTTGGTTTTCTTCCAGTTGCACCCATAAAAAATTCATCTGTCCTGAATGCGGAAGAAAGCAATGTTTGTTACACTGGCCATATCCAATGAAGACAGAAGAAGAGGCAATTCATTTCTTGAAGTCCGCAGAATTGAAAAATGGTAAAAAATGTTTTGTTAGGCATGTTAAAATCGGCAAATTTGAAAAATGGAAAATATTTACAAGTGAAGAAGATTACAAGAGTTATATTGAAACCAGAAAACATAAAAGATAAGTTGCCGCCCTGCGTCATACGCCTTCGCCACTTCGTGGCTCGGGGACGTTGCACTTTCGGGCTAACGCCCTTACCTCGCCTAACAGCGGATAAACGGTTCGGCTCTTGCAGAGCCTCACCCAAATTGTAAAGGTTAACATCAGATATGCTGAGCTAATCATAGTATCAATAGCTCCTTTGGAAACTTTGTGAACGGCTTAGCTCTTTTTGATACCAATATAGTATCTTCTATTCTAATTCCAAATTTATTTGGCATATAGACGCCAGGCTCTACAGTTACAACATCATTCTTCTGCAATACTTCTTTACCATTCATCCTTAACCTGGGAGGTTCATGTACATCCAACCCTACACCATGCCCTGTGCCATGAATAAAGAACTTACCATATCTTTTTTCATTAATAATATCTCTCACCTTCTTATCAACTTCTCCAGCAACAGTATCTGGCTTTACTAATCTTGTACCTTCTTCTTGGGCAGATTTTACTGTCTCATAGACTCTTTTGACTTCATTGTTAACTTTTCCTACAGCAAAAGTTCTAGTGGTATCGACCACATAGCCATTAAACCTTATCACAAGATCGATGGTGACTACATCACCATGTGACAATCTTCTATCTGTCAAATCGGCATGAGGGAAGGCCGAGTTGGGTCCAGATGCAACTATTATGGAGTTTTGAGTAGAAGCATAAGATGGTATATCGCAACCAGATGTAATAGTCCTCGACAGCAACTCTGCAGCTAACTCTCGCTCTCTGACTTTGGGTCTTATCAGGCTCGATGCATAGTCGTACAGCTTATCGGTTATCCTCCCTGCTTGGGCGATGTTATTTATCTCCTCTTCATCCTTCACCCTTCTTACAGAGTAGAATAAGTCTGGATCAAATACAACTTTCTCTTTTAACTCCTTCTTGATGGCAAACTGTAGATCCATCTCTACATCATCGAAGCAAACCTTGCCTTTATGGACAACATACTCTATAACCATGTCTTTTAGGCTCTTCCCCATTCCACTTGTGACTACATCACAATCCTTTGCATGTTTCCTGGCTCTCCCCCCTTCCAAGGGACTTGTAAAGAGGGTGGTACCGTCATGGTCTATGATGACCGTCCCATCCCCCCAGAAGCCGGTAGTGTAGAACAAGTTTTGGGGCGTGGCCGATGCCACCATATCGCAGCCAAGCCTTCTTGCGCCCCTCAAGAGCGATGCCCTTCTTTCCTTGAACATGAACCCTAAAGATGGTGAAGCCATTAATAAGAAGTTTCATTCTCTGCAAGCTCAGTGCACAACCCTTGCTTGTAGTGCTTTTTCGACATCATGTCTGAGTCTTTCCTACTCACTTGATGTGGGTTAAGAATTATTTCAATACCAAAATTAGAAGGTTAAGAATTACACACAAGAGTCAAAAGTTTGCAGTTTTACACTTATTAACGGGGGCAAAACACATATACGTATAACAATTGCTTAAGAACGGTAAGATGGGCTCGACCGACGGTGAAACTTTTAACATCTTAGCCATTTTGCTCCTTCCATTCCAAGAAAGGGTGCAGTGAAAAAAATTGGCAGCCGATTTTTGTTCAGGCACTCTCATAAAAAGGTTGGAGATTCACAACTTCAAGTCCTTTGAGAGCAAGAGGGTTTCTTTGCAGCTCGATGGTGGTCTGAACGTAATAACTGGTCCAAATGGTTCTGGCAAGAGTAATATTATAGACTCTATTAGATTTTGTTTGGGCGAGAACAGCCCAAAGGCCTTGAGGGTAAGTAGGCTCTCATCCTTGATTTCGGACACGGGTCCGAAGACAGACGGTAGAAGTGCGAAGGTGACCATGCTTTTCGACAATTCTAGAAGGGCCATACCTGTGGACTCTGACACCGTAAGCATATCGAGAGAGCTGAAGGAAAATGGGGAGAGTACATACTTCTTGAACGGGAAGCGTGTTCAGAAAGGCTCCCTCTCAGAAATCCTCGATCTTGCCCTTATATCCTCAGAGGGTCTTAATGTAATACCCCAAGGTATGGTGACAAGAATCTCAGAATTGTTGCCTGATGAAAAGCGCAGGCTGATCGAAAGTATCATTGGCATCTCACAGTTCGATGAGAAGAAGGCTGAGGCCGAGAGGCAACTCAAGGAGGCCGACCTTAGGTTACAAGTAGCCCTTGCCAGGATAGACGAAATCAAAAACAGGGTAGACGAACTGGAGGGCGAAAGGAACGATCAGATAACGCTGAAGCAATTGGAGGAAGAGACAAAATGGCTAAAGTCCGTGATCGTGTCCAGAAGACTCACATCGACTAGGGACAAAATCCTCGAGCAGAAGGGTCTGATAGATAGATGCTCTAGCGAATTACGAGAGGCAAGTTCCAAGCTAGAAGGCATAAGGAGCCAGATAAGATCCTTGGAGGATGAGCGTAACAGGTTCGTTGCAGAGGTTCTTGACGAATCGGGGGCGAAGCATGTAGAGCTACAGTTCTCCATAGCCGAGCTATCTAACAAGATAGAAATCTTGAGCTCGACTATAAAGGATGATGAGGCCGATATCAAGAATATAGACGAAACCCTGCCGGCTCTCTATAGAATGTATAGTGAAAAGTTGAGGGAGCTAGAGGCTTCTGAGGGCATCGTCAAAGGGACGACAGAAAAGTTGGGAGAGATTGAGAAGGGCAAGGAAGAAGCCATCAGGAACCTTTCTTCCGTTCAGATTAGTAAAGAAAGGCTAGACAGGAAGTTGTCAAAGACAAATCTTCTCGCAGATGGATTAAGAAAGAGAGTAGAGAATCAGAGGGGGATCGTTGAGAGAATATCAAAAAGGATGGCAGAGCTGGAGGTGCGCCGATCAGAAGTCTTAGAAAAGCTCGGTGTGCTAAGGGAGAAGAACGCCTCCTTCTCTGAGACTTTGAGCAATTTGGAGAAGAACCTTTCAGAACTCCAACTTTTAAAGGAATCTGAACAGGAAGCCCTGAAAAAAGTTGACGAATCAATAGCTTCGATATTGGATCGAAGGTCAAAATTGGAAGATGAAATAGAGAAAGCCATATCTACTCTGGATCGAGCGAGCGAAGCAGTCCTTAGGTATGAGGTACAACGCTCCGTGGCTGAGAAGGTCATATCCGAGGAATTGAGCTCGAGGAAGTTGAAGGAGATATCCGAGGCTGGGGCCATAGACGGGCTCATAGGAAGACTGGACGAACTTATAGAATACGACAAAAGGTATGAACCAGCAGTCTTGGCGAGTGCTGGGAGGTTGATAAAGGCCATGGTAGTCAAGAACCTTGCCAACATGCTGAAAATAGCCGAAATAACAAAAAGGCTGAAGATGGGCAGACTGATGATAATCCCCCTCTCAGAAGTCTCAGGCATTGCTCGAATAAACCCTCCACCGATAGACGGAGCCCTCGGACTAATCTCTGACTTTATCTCTGTTGAAGACGGTCTAAGGGCAGTGGTCGATCTTGTTTTTGGTGATACCGTTTTAGTAAGCTCTCACAAAGCTGCCTTTATGGCTTCTTCCAGAGGCTTTAGGGCAGTGACCCTAAATGGTGACCTCTTTGGGCCCAAGGGCTCTGCTTTCGAGACCGGCTACATAGAAAAAATGGATAACATCATCAACCTTATTCGTGATGAAGCCTCTTTTTCAGCCGTAAAAGAAGCTCTGAACCCGTTAAAAAAGGTAATAGCCAAGAGAAGGTCGGATTTGAACCGACTTGAAAAGGAATCTAAGAAGCTTAGCGAAGAGAAGGTCAAGAAGACTTTGACGCTGGAGCGTTTGACAGCCCAATTGACGAACATCGACAATTTCTTGGCGAGGTATAGGAAGCTACAGCATGCAATCCTTAAGAGGATGAGGAAGCTTGAAGACGGGTTGAAAAAGCTAGAAGATGGAATAGAAAAGCTCTCCATAGTCCATGCGGGGCACTTGAAGAGGGTGGAAGCATATGAAGGAAGGATCTCTGAACTGGCTATTCAATCTATAAATGATGAGATCAGGACTCTTGACGATAGGAAGGCCTCTCTTAACAATCTTATAGAAAATCTCTCCTCTCAAATCCGTGATTTTGTCACCCAGTTGACAGGGGAGAGGGCGAACCTTGAGAACGTTCTTAGACCTGGTGTTGAGAGGTTGAATAATCAGATTTCACAGCTGGAGAAAGAGAAGGACAAGAGGACGAAGTCATTGGAGGAGAACAACCTAATCATAAAGGATCTCAAGGAAAAGTTCGATAGATCGAAGCTCGAAGAATCCACTTTGATCGAGTCCAAAAGAAAATCTAAGCCCATCTTAGAAGACTATGAGAAAAGATTAAAGCGCCTTCGTGATGTTGAAGAGGGTTGCTTACGATCGATAAACCGTTTGGAAAAGGAGTCTTTATCTTCTAATAAGAACTTGGAATCGTTGAACGAAGCAGAGCAAAGAATCACGATGGAACTATCTTCAATGGGTTACTATGAGCCTTTAGAGACCTTTGATGGTGCAGAATCGGTTCTTGAAAAGATAAGCCTTGAGTACGAAAGCCTCAAGGATAGGGTGAACCTGCTGGCAGACAGCAGTTATAGGGACATAGTAACAGGTTACAAGAATTTATCTTTCAGGAAGAATCAGCTGGAGAGCGAGAGAAATGCAATAGTCCGATTTGTAGAAAGTGTCGAAGCTGAGAAGAGGCGTGTATTCATCAACTCTTTTGAGAAGGTAGATAAGGAGCTGAGAACGATATTCAACAAGCTTACAGGAGGCTCTGCATGGCTCGAGATAGAGGACCCTAACGACATCTTCTCGAGTGGCATATTTCTTATGACTCAGTTCCCGGACAAAGCTCCTCGAGAATCTACTTCCACTAGTGGGGGTGAGAAGACCATAACTGCACTAGCCTTCATACTGTCCATTCAATCCGTCTATCCATCCCCCTTCTACCTTTTTGATGAGATAGATGCGCACCTAGATGCCGTAAACCTCGAAAGACTTGCAGAGCTCTTGAAGGAGAGGTCGAAGCGCTCTCAGATAATTCTGGTTACACTAAGACCCCCTATGATAGCCCGTGCCTCTGCCATATACGGTACCTACAATGAAGACAGCATATCAAAGGTAGTAAGGTATAAGCCTGGAGTGGAGATAGTTGTCAGAAGCTCCTGATCACAAATCCCTCTCAAAGCCTCCTCTCAACGTCTTGCTGAACCCTGAAGCCATTAGGAGGCAGAAGCCTTGGGATTTGGACGTAGAAAGCCTTCTGGAGAGGTTCTTATCCGTGATAAACAAGTCTGAATTGCTGAACCTTCGCCTTTGTGGTTCAGCGGTCGTTTCATCTGCTCTGATTTACAGGTTGAAAGTGGAGACGTTCTTCCTATTCGAAAAACTCAGGGTCGAAAGGAAACCCATCACGTCTACAGAACCTCCATTCTTTGAAATGCCCTTCAGGCATGAACTTTATTCAACGTCATTGGAGGAGCTGATATCAGCTCTAGAGCGAATCCTAAAGGAGCTATCAGCAGAGCAAAGAAAGGAGAAGCATGAGAGCCTGATAGAGCCTGAACCCTTGCTGGAGGTGGATAAGTTCTCCCTTCAGATAAAGGAACTACTTTCCTCCTTCAGATCTAGTCTTTTGGATACATTGGAAAGGAGGGGAGAGATACTCTTCAGCGAATACGTTCATGGAATGGAACTCTTTGAATCGATTCAGTCCTTCATTCTTCTTCTATTTGTTGCAACAGAAGGCCTTGTAACCTTGGAGCAGGTGGGCGAGGATATCAGAGTCAAGAGAGAAGTTCGGTATCTCGCTCGATGAGAGTGGGATTCGAGCTAGAATAGAGGCTGCCCTTTACGCTGCAGGTCACCCCCTATCTCCGAAAGAGTTGGCATCCGCTGCTGGTATCACATCAAAGAGGAGGGCAGTAAAAGTTGCTAGAGATGTGGCCAAGACTCTCAAATCTAATCTGATGGCTATAGAGATAGTGGAGCTGGCAGACCAAAGGTTCGTGATGCAACTGAAAGAGAAGTATAACACAATAGCCAAGAGGTTCTCCATAAAGCCCCTTCTGCCCCCCTCAACACTTAGGACTCTTTCCTATAT
>JACAEJ010000082.1 GCA_013388925.1 Nitrososphaerales archaeon | reverse complement strand
GCGATTGACCGGCGTCGAGCACGTGTACGCGTTTGTCGGCGGACTGCACTTGACCGGCGGCCTGTTCGAGCCGATCATCCCGCGCACGATCGGCGAGCTGGCGGCTATCGGGCCGGAGGTCGTCGTGCCCGGTCACTGCACTGGCTGGAAGGCCACGCACGAACTGGCGCGGCAGCTGCCGCAGGCCTATCTGCAAACCAGCGTCGGCACGCGCCTCCGCTTTGCCTAGCTCATGGACGGCGTCAATACCTTCATCAGCCTATACGGTCTGCCGGTCGTGTTCGTCGTGCTGCTGATCCGATCCAGCGGGCTGCCGGTGCCATTACCCGCCGATGTGATCATGGTAGCGGCCGCCGCGCAGGCGGCCTTTGGCCAGCTGCCCCTGCTTGAAACATTCGGCGCGATTGTGCTGGCGCTGCTGATCGGCGGCGCGGTGCAGTTTGCGCTGGCGCGGCGGCTGGGCCGACTCGCCGCCGATCGATACGGGCGCTTCATGGCGATTTCGGCCGAGCGCATCACCGCGTCGGCTGAGGCGGTGCGCGCCGGTAATTCGCTCGGCATCGGTCTGGCGATCTTGACGCCGGGCGTGCGCTCAGCCACCGTCATCGGCTGCGGTGTGGCGCGTGTGCCGCTGCGCGTTTTCGCGCCCAGCCTGCTGCTGGGCAGCGCGGCTTTCACACTGCTGCACTTCGTGATCGGGTTTGCGCTTGGCCCACTGCTGGCGGCCGTTATCGCGGCCCTGTCGCCGTTGGGGCTGCTGATCGCCGTCGGGCTGATCCTGCTGATCGGGTTGGGGGTGTGGATCGCAATTCGCGCCCGTCAGCGCCCCGGCACGTCGCCGCTCGAAATCGTCCTTGACGCGATCGACTCGTGGCAAGAGGCGACCTGCCCGGTCTGCCTGACCCTCGGCGCAATCAATCACTTTAACCCCGTGACGACTCGCCGATCAAATTCCAGGCCGGCGTGACGGCTGTCGATCACAAAAAAGAGCGCAGCCGATCGCTGCGCTCTTCTCGTCGATTTATCACTTTGCCCGCAGCTGCGGCGCTGCGCGCTATTTCGGCGCGTAGGGATCGCCGGCTTCCAGCGGCCGGGTAGCGGGCAGCCCTTTGGCAAACGACCCCACGTATGGAATCGCCGGGTTGCTCAGCGATACGCCGAACTCGCCGGGCCAGTATTGCGAGGGCAGCAGGCGCGGCGTGCGATCTTTGCCGGTGGACGGGTAGTACCACACGCGCACGCTCCAATCGCACGGCACGGCGACGACGGTGCTGAAGATCGCCCGGCCGGCGGTCACGGGAATGGCGGCGTGCAGCCGGCCTTCCGGTCGGAAGTACGAGCCATAGTGCGTGCGGACCGTGACCGTGCCGTTGGCCGGGGCTTTGTCGCTGGTGGTGATGGTGAGCGCGCAGCGATCTTTGCACAGCTGATCGACCGCGTTGGCATACTGGGAAACGGTCATCACCTCGGCGAAGCCGCTGCCCGACTGCCGCTGCAGGGTCACGTCCAACCGCATCGCTTTGTTGGCTGCGACAGGCTTATCGCTGTAATCCACGATCAGGCCGAAGCCAAAATCGCCGCTGCCGAAAGTGGCGCTAAACGCCTCGCGGTGCAGCTTGTATTCGTTCTTGTCATTCAGCACGTACACGCGCACGCGCACGCGGTTCGTGGTCCAGGTGGACGTGCCGGACACCGAGACCGTGGCCGTGTCTTTACACACCGCCGCGGCGTAGATGCCGATGCTGCCGGTAGACGCGGCCTGCGCGGGCAGCGCCGCCGCCAGCAGCGCAAAGACCATGATCAAGACGGTAAAGCGTTTCATTGTGACCTCCAAGCTTCCAGTGATGCTGAACTGCGTGAGTGAGAAGTATTGCCGTCTGCCGATCCGCCGCCTAATCAACCATCTGAAGCCCCTCAAACAAATCTCGTTCTTTAAGACGTTCTTCATCCGGCGCAGGTTCCACCCGTCGGAACAGCTCGTAGCCGTTCAACCGCCGCTGGACGAAGCGCGGCCAGCGGCCGAACATCCCCGGCCCGCCGCTCAGCTGGCTGGTGTGGCATTGCGATGCCTGCTGCTTGATACCATAGTACGGCCACACGTCGATGCGCGTCGTGGGCGCGTAATCGTGCGCGGTGATCTCGCGCAGGTTGATGTCGCCGTTGCGCCCGAACTTCGATGGGTCGCGCCCGAAGAGCGGCAGCACGCGCACAAAGAACTTCAGCAGCCCGCGCGGAAAGATCGTCCAGTACAATTTTTGCGGCTGATACGGCTCGCCCGCCTCAGGATACCGGCGCGCGTCGCCCGCGGCCGCAAACGCCTCGTGCGTGCGGTGATGGATGAAGATATGATCGGGATGGCCGTAGCCGCCAAAGGGATCGAAGGTGACGATGACCTGTGGCCGAATCGATCGGATCAGCTTCACCAGTTGTCCCACCACTTCGGCGGGATCGGCGTTGATAAAGGCTCGCGAGTGCTGATTGTCGGGTGAGCCGGCCATGCCGGAATCGCGGTAGCCCAGGTAGTGCAAGCCCGTCAGGCCCAGCACGTCGGCCGCGCAGCGCAGCTCTTGACCGCGCAGCGCGCCCAGCCGCTGATCTTCCGGCAGGTGTTCGTAAGGCTTCAGCAGCGCCGCGTCCACCGTGCCCACCTCGCCGCGTGTGGCGCACACGTAATGCACCGCTGCGCCCTCGCGCGCGTACTTCGCAATTGTGCCGCCCGGCCCGAACGATTCATCGTCGGGATGCGGAAACACCAACATCAAACGCCGCTGCGCCATCCTCCCCCTCCACCTTCCAACCTCTAAATTCTAACATCAATCTTCAATCGATTCGATCAACACCGGTCCGGCCGACGCCATCACGATGGCCTCTTCGCCCTGCACGGCAATCGGGCGCGAGACCAGCACCCACACCAGCCCGATCGGGATCAGCGTGATCGAGGCGATGAACGGATAGCGCGGATCGATAGCGTACAGCAAGCCCGCTATGGCTGCGGCGGCGGCGCGCGCCAGCGCGAAGATCGGTTCGTTGACGCCCAGCGCCAGGCCGCGCACGCCGCCGCTCAAACGACCGGCAATCTGCGCGTTGGACAGCTCGCGCACCGGCGAGACGCCGCCCAGCAGGAAATACGCGGCCACGGCCGGGAGCGGCTGTGCGGGCGTGGTCAGCAGAAACAGCGCCATGGCTGCCAGCACCAGCCCCTGACCCAGCAACAGACCGCGCCGGCGGCGGCCCGCGCCCAGCCGACCCAGCCCGATCGCCAGCAGCATCATGCCCACGGCTTGCGCGGTGCCGCCCCACGTATTCACATCACCCAGGCTCCAGCCCAGCCCGCCCAGATAGTTGGCGGGCAGCGTCCAGCCGACCATCAGCGCGGCGAATACAAAACCCATCCGCGCGAAGAAACCGACGGCAGGGGCCAGCTGGCGCACTTGCTCCCGCAGTGAGCGCGCCGGATGGGCGCGGCGGTGCGCGGCGTGACTGTTCACCTTCAGCACCGTCAGCAGCGAAATCAGAAAGATGCCGGCCGCCACGAGGTAGAGCCAGCGCGTGCCAACTGCCTCGGCCAGCCGTCCGCCGACGAACGGCGCCAGGATGCTGCCCGCCGCGTAGCCGGCG
>JACAEJ010000039.1 GCA_013388925.1 Nitrososphaerales archaeon | reverse complement strand
TCCTTCAGTTGGTATGGGCTAACCTTTGGTGGGTATTCCTCTTGGCGGTTCCTATCATCATGTACTTTGTAATGGCTAAGTACGGCTTCAGAATGCCACGCCTCCTCAGAATGGTGCTAAGACTGATCCCAGTAGTGAACCGTACACTAGTTGACTGAATCAATTCCAGTATAACCAACTTCGGAGAACTCCCCTCTGTTGTTGAGGGGCTGAAGAGGTGTAAGTAAGTTATTTTACAAACTTAATTCGGATATTGTCCTGAGGTTTGAACCTCAATTCTATTCTACCTACGTAGCATTTGATTATAGGCGCGTAGAAACCCGATTCTACAAAAGGTGGGAGTTCGAAGTACTTGATTACCTGGCAAGGAAAGCTGCAGACCTTGACGAGCTATCTTTGAACCTGAAGGTTGACAAAGACAGGCTCAAAGGCTTTCTCGATTCGGAACTCAAATCAAAGTTTATCCTAGAAGCCAAGAATCATAAGACGACTCCATCACTATATGTGCCCCCAAGAGTTGAACCTAGTTCTTATGAGGGTTTTTCTTGCCCCTTCCTTTCGTCACCTACCACTGTCGATATCTTCTTGACACGGGCCTGTAACCTCAAATGTAGTCACTGCTTTTCAGAGGGCGGTAAACCTCTAAAAAATGAGCTCTCCTTTGAAGAATGGATATCTGTCTTGGACCAGTTGGAAGAAATGGCTGTCCTTCAAGTGAGATTGAATGGAGGCGAACCGTTTATGCGCCGTAGAATCTATGATATCCTCTCCCATTTGGAGCATAAGAGATATCGAAAGGTCATGCTTACCAATGGGACCTTATTGAACGATAAGGCCATAGATGCTCTGCTTTCCTCTGATGTTACGCCTACTCTTTCCCTAGATGGGGCTACAGCAAAAGTTCATGATGATTTTCGGGGCGTACTAGGTGCGTTCAACAGGACTCTGAAGGCCATGAAGCTTCTTCAGGAGAGAGGCATTACATATGGACTCAATACATGTGTTCACTCAGAGAATATAGGTCAGATCGAAGATATAATTCGACTTGGAATCCAGTTTGGAGCAGCTCGGATAGGGTTGTTGGGTCTTGCTGAAGTTGGTAGGCTTGCTATGACGAAGAAGAACATTGTCAGTGGACCAGAATACCTCATGTTCAGCTTAAAGTTAGTCCATCTAGTCCGCAAGTACAAAGGTAAGATTGATGTTGCAGAGGAGATAATCTCAAAGGAACCCCCCCTTGATAGTGTAGGCATTTTCACCTGCTCTATAGACTCTGATGGTGGGGTCTACCCATCCAACCGTGTATTAGGCGAATCAAGATCTAGAATGGGAAGTGTTAGGGAAGCAACCTTAAGGGAGATTTGGTTCTCACGTCTTTGGATTCCTTTTAGAAGAGGCTTAAAGAAGTCGAAGACTTTAATCTTTTCGAGAACTGCGAACTGAACGCCATCTTATGTGAATAGATAATACAGGTTCCTGAGGCTAAGTATTATGACCAAACCCCCAACCAATACCAGCATAGTCTTGATTGGCAATCTCTTAACGAAATAGGCAGACAATGGTGCAATAATCGCTCCGCCTAAAAGAAGGGCAAGAACCACAGGCCAATAAACTCCTAGAAAGTTCAAGGTCAAGATGAATATAATCGATTCTATGATGGTAACGACAAACTCCGAAGCGTTTACGGAACCTATTACCTTTCTTGGATTATTGCCATTTGCTATCAAAGTAGAAGTTACAACAGGCCCCCATCCTCCGCCACCTATTGCATCTACAAATCCTCCTATCGCTGCGAGAATTGGAATATTCACCCTTCTTAGGAATATATTTATGTTCTTGGATTTCAATAATATGATCACTCCCATTGTCAAAAGGTATATTGCAACCAGAGGTTTTATGATTTCAGTAGGTGCATTGACGACAACGTAAGCTCCTAAAGCTGCAAATATAGGGCCGGGTATAACTAACTTTTTGAAGATCTCTTTATCCACATTACCAAACTTCAAATGTGATATCCCTGCTACCGCGCTTGTTCCTATCTCTGACATGTGAACTATTGCACTTGAAATGGCGGGTAGTAATCCCAATGAAAGCAAGAAGCTGTTCGATGTCACCCCATATGCCATCCCTAAGGAATTGTCGATGAATTCTGCGAAGACTCCTATCAGAAAGATTAAGATTAGCATGATTCTCCACCATCTCCCCTGCGGGACGTCAATACCTTATATGGACTAGTTTTTTTCCTTTTAGTATTTTGTTCCCCAATTTACTATATGGCAAAATAAATGAAATTGCTCTTTTGACTCGAATTGTCAAACCCAACAATGCTTAGACCAATCCCTCCCCCCACATTCACCATCTGATCAAGCAATCTACGGAAATATATCTCAAAATCAAGACATATTGAAAGTTTTTGCTATCCACCTATCTAAGGTAGAAAGTCATCTTCCGCATCGATCGACTTCCTACCTATCCTCATGTGTTCCTGTTTGAGCCTTAAGAGTTGTTGATCACGCTTCTCTTTCGTACGAAGCCTTTTCTTGCCCTTTCTGGCTGGTTTCTTATAGCGCGCCATCCCTTTCGGCTATATGTTATTGTTGCAATATATAAAATACTTGGTAACAATGGCAGAACTTCCGTTATGGGCACAAGTTTAATAATAACATCTTTTTGATCTAAACTGGTGTACAGAAGATTCTGCTTTCTAGTATGATCTTCCGTATAACTCGAAAGTAAAAGAGGTGAAAAAAATGGGTTATGGAAGCAGATTTGGTGCTCCAAGAGAAATGCACAAAGTAACATGCTCTGACTGTGGCAAAGAGACAGAAGTACCATTCAAGCCTAAGGAAGGGAGACCAGTCTATTGCAGAGAATGCTATCAAAAACATAGGAGATATTAGTTATCTTTAATAGCTCCTACCATTGTCTTCTTACCCTCTATTTTTCTTTTCTACAATTTATCCTATATCGTGCACAAATTGTGTTGCAATTTGACTATGAAGGCCAAAAAGGCCATCAAGCATGCCTTTATTTATATGTGCCAAGTGTTCTGTTGACCCTACTTGCCACATCCAAACATACTTAGACCAACTGTAACGTTGTTCCTACTCTCCCCCATGATTGCAGAGCTTCTTTCTGGTTCTTCCCCCCCGTTAGAGTTCTTCAACCCAATAGTCTTTCTCCTTCTTGCTTCTCTTTATGGAAGCGGAGCGATAATAGTAAGGGAGTTGACGATGAGGTGGGGGAAGGGATGGCCATCTGTCTTGTTACTGTGTGCAGCATACGGGATATTGGAAGAGGGATTGATGGTCAAGAGCTTCTTTGACCCTGGCTGGATCGATCTGGGAATACTAGGAACCTATGGCCGATGGTTGGGCGTGAATTGGGTCTGGGCCGAGTGGTTGACTATATACCATTCCATCTTCAGCATAACCATACCCATACTTATAGTCAATATGATTTATTCATCTTGTAGAGAGACAAAATGGGTCGGCAATAGGACCTTGGTTGGCTTCTTCGTCCTTCTGTCATCCGTTGCGCTCTTCGGCCACATCTTTCTAACCCCTTATCCCCTATCTCTTGAACAGATAGTTGGCTCGATAATAATTATGGCTATGTTAGTCTACATAGCAAGGAAGTTTCCCGTTTTGAAAGCAGGAGAAAATAGAATTAATGCATCAGCTTGGCTCTTCTGGCTTATCGGCTTCTTCATGGCACTGATCTTCTTCATCACTTTTGGTGCCCTTCCCCACATAATCCCATTCCCCATATTCACAATGATCATAGGTGTCCTTATAATCATGGGCTTTGCCCTCCTTATCGTCAGGCTCTTCCGAAGAGGAATTGGCGACCTGCAAAGTTACGGACTGGCCAGTGGCGCTCTGAGCTTCCTCATAGTTCTTACTCCAATTCAAGAAATGGACAAGAATAGAATGGATAACCCTACTGGCATGACGCTGGTAGGATTGACTTTTCTCCTCTTCCTTATCCTTATCAGCATGAGAGTGCGATCGAGTGGCCGAGAACCTAGATTGATTCAGAGCGAATCAAACCCCGTTCAAGACTCACTTGGTAGAGGGCCTACTTCGTCCGAGAAAGAGAGGTATAAAGTCAAGCCCTCTAATGGTTCCCAGAGAGCCTTCTATGACCGAGATTTCGTCAAAACTCTCGATCCTGTCTCCTCTTTTTTGGGAAGTTGAAAATACGGCAAGGGGGACAGGGTCTCTAACATGACTCCGCAGATTCGTGGATGTGGCGTGGTCTGACATTATGGCAATGGTGTAGTCGCCTTTAAGACCCTTCAAAACTCTTCCAATTAGCCTCTTGTCCAGATCCTCTATTGTCTTGATCTTCAGGTTGTAGTCGCCTGTGTGGCTGGCTTCATCTGGAGCTTCTACATGAATCAGAACGAAATCATGATCCCTCAAGCCCTCCAAGGCATGATCTGCTTTCCCTTCGTAGTCTGTATCATAGTAGCCTGTAGCCCCTGGAACCTTTATTACGTCCATGCCCGAGAAGACCCCTATTCCATTAACTATATCGACAGCAGATATGACCGCCCCTTTTACACCATACAAGTCATGAAAAGGTCGAAGATCTGACCTCCTTCCATGACCCCAAGGCCATATCATATTCGCAGGATTCACCCCTTCCTTAATCCTCTTTCTATTGATGGGATGGCTCGACAGTATACCCCTTGAAGCCATCATGATATCTTTGAGGATATGTGCCGTTTCTTCTCCCTTTTCGTCAACCCCTCTTGGGAGGATTTCAGAGACAGGTTTATCCAAGGCATCGTGGGGTGGCGTACAAACGATTCTATCAGAGTACCTAGCTCCTTTT
>JACAEJ010000049.1 GCA_013388925.1 Nitrososphaerales archaeon | reverse complement strand
GGATAAGATACCAGTGGTTCTAGACCTAACTCGTATAGAGCTCTGCCCATGTGAAAGCCATTACCACCTAAAGCTCTTCTCCTATCTTTTAAAATAGAATTGAGCTTTGAATAGAGTTCCTCCAAGATTAGAAATTCTTTGCCTCCCTCTTTTAGTGCCTTATCTAATGTGTACAGTACCTCCTTCATGGTTTTGAGGATCATACCTTTGGGCCTTACCTTTGGGCCTTCTTTAACCCACTTCAAAACACTATCATTAAGATCTACAAAAGAATCCCAGTTCGTGTAAAGTCCAGTTGCGACGCTCTTTGAAAACATCCTGTTAATCCTCGGGCATTACACTCTCTTCAAAAGACTTTCTTCTAAATTCTTCAAAGCTCGTGAGCTCTCCACCTACAACCTTCAAGCTAAACTTGATGCTATCATCATCAATCTGTATTATATTATAAGTGTTGGCAAAGAAGCCTCTTGTTCTTAGCGATGATAAGGTTCCTGCGTGGACGACGAGTAGCCTCTCAACCCTCCAAAACCAAGGCCTATGTCTATGCCCACAGAGCACTAAATCAACATTTGAATAGGCAAAGGTCCTTAAGGCATCTCCAGCATCGAGAACGGTTATCCTATCAGTGCCAGTATCTGGGACTGGTACTACATGGTGGTGCATGGCCACGATCTTCTTTTTGCCTTCATGCTTCGACAATGTCCTTTGGAGCCATATGAGCTGTCTGTAGCCTATCTCACCCTCATCACGGTCTGGACGGGCCGTACTGATAGTTGCTATTACAAAATTATCAAACTCCAATACCCTCTTTGGGTCGAAGAGCCTTTTGAAGAGAAGGTATCCTGTAGATTTGTAGTCGTGATTCCCACTGCAGTAGACCTTTCTTTCACACTCGATTCTCTCGATACTCTTCTTTGCATCTTCATATTCTCGTACGATGCCGTTCTCTGTAATGTCTCCTGTCACTACAAGAACATCGGGCTTAATGTCATTTATTTCCTCCACCGCTCTCTCGAATACTTCTTGCTGGAACTGCGGGCCAAAGTGAAGATCCGATATCTGGACCAGGCGCATCTTTACTCGTAAAATAATCAGAAGTCAGCCTTAATACCTTTTGTTGTTAAAGAAAGGCAAACTTAACCCTTTCTAGCCAGTAGTCCAGCTGTATGTCACTTGGTTTAGATATGCTTGATAGTTCCCATTGATTAACAGTAAAATTGATTAATCGATTCCCTAACAGCATTTCCATGGAATGATCAAACGTAAATGTTGTGGTTTATGCGGTTCTCACATATTAAGAACCTTATTCCTTAAGAACGGGGCTAGAGTCGTAAGATGTGAGAAATGCGGCTTTATTTTTGTCAATTCTGTACTAAATGAGAGTACAATGGCAACTATGTACTCACAATCTGACAGGGCGGACGATCTAGTAGACCTTAATTTCGAATCACATAGGGCATGGCACCAAAAAAGAGTAAAACAAAGGATGGCGTTTATACATTTTAGAAAGAGAGCAGAAGAGATAGAGAAACTTATGAGAGTAGGAAGGATTTTGGACGTAGGCTGCTCTACGGGGCTATTCTTAGATATTATGAAGGCAAGAGGTTGGTGTCCTTACGGTCTGGAACCGAACCAAAAGGCATCTAAATATGCAAGAGAATTTGGCTTAAATGTATCAACACAAACTTTGAAAGAAGCAAATCTTCCAAGCGCTTTTTTTGATGTTATTACTCTTTGGGAAGTCATAGAACATTTTGTTAGTCCCATCTCAGCTCTCCTTAAAATCAAACATGCCTTGAGAGAGGGAGGAATAGTCGGCATCTCAACTCCTAATATGAACGGTTTAGTCAATAAGGCTCTTAAAGAACATAGTCGCCATTTTGATGTACAACACGTAAATTATTTTACACCTAAAACCTTGGGAAAATTGATGAACAAAACAGGGTTCGAAGTGGTAAAGATGCGTACAGAAAAGCTAGACTTTGCCACTTGCATATCCCACATTAGTGGTAAACAACAGAGGTACAAAAAGCTCTTTTACAATTTAGCAAGAAGTCTAGAACTGATGGCGTCAATTTTTCTGGATCCACTAATCGCAAGGACCAGCCTAGGTAACTATATCGTATTATATGGCATAGTTAAGGGAGGTTAGCCTTTAGGACTGCTTTACTATAGGCTTAGAGAAATAGGAAAAATTTCACATATTGAGTTAGGTCTTTGATATGTTGAACACTTTGATCTTTCTTTTCTTACTCTCATCGATCCTTTGCTTGTTTCCTCGAACTCCACTTTGTAATGTTCGGAAAACAGTTCTCTTAAGGAACAGGTTTACTGTAAAGTATCCACATGATCCATGGGTGAGCTTTTGTCACACCAGTCGGTAAGTCGCCGACATTTATTCTACATTGTCCATATATGGGCGTGTTTGCAAGCACATCAACCCCATCGTCTCCACCAAAGTCTTTATGATGTACTAAGTCTGTTATACCATTGCAATAAGCATAGTAATCTCTTTGTTCATAGAAGATAATATAATCTCCTGCAACTGTAAAGACATTCTGGTTTGTCCAAGCTATTGCTGTCATAAGATCACATGGTTTTGCCTCTTTTTCAATCAAAATCACACATGTGTAGCCCTTTATGCGACGTTTTTCACTCCATTGTTTGCTAACAGGAGTAAAATCATATGTTGTTTTTTCAGGTATCTCTGCCGAAAACCATATCTTATCTTGATAAAGATTGCTCATATTCTACTCCTCCTATTTGAAGGTAGGGAGAGTCGAGTTACTCCCGTTTTTCCACCGAGTTCTACTATTTGTTGTAATATATGGCGCTAATCTAACTCGGATACTGAGTAACTAAGTAAGTCGGCTCGAGGGAGCCAACGAATTAGACCGTTATTGAATCTGAGAGAAGCTGCTTTATCTCAGGCTTATTCAAAACATCTACAAGAGGGCAGATGAGAATCCCAAAGTTTGTCTCGATAAAAACAAATGTGCAACTTTCTAATTCGTGCATTTGCCACCTATCCAAGTTGTAAACTTTGCCTATCTTCTTGGGCAGTATGATACGCATTGACCCACCCTGTTTAAAAGGTGAAGCGGCACCAATTATACCTCTGATTTCTATCTTAACTTCCTTCAGGTTATAATGGGTTGACTGTTTGAGGTTTTGGAGCCATTCTTTGGGCATAATTCATATGGCATAAAAGGCAATATATAAATAATATGGAATTTGTACTATTAGTGGAACATATGATAAAAGAGAGTAAGACGAATTGGAACAAGGTCAATATCCCCCAAGAGATGCTCGATTTGGTCGATAAGTATCTCCAAACCGAGATGGCTAAGCAGAAAGGGCTAAAGAGTAGGAGCGATGTTGCCATATTGGCTTTTAGGCAATTCTTGGAGAGAGAAGGAATGTATGCCTCTAAGCCCCGCTTTGAGCATCTTAACACATATGAGGATCATGTAAAGATATGGGATAATAGGCTCGATAGAGTAGCATCAGTATATTTCAAAGAGGATAATGTTCTATGCGATATATGCGAAAGTGATGAGTGTGTTCACTTAGGATTTGCCCTTTCAATACCCGAAGTGGTAAATGCTCTTGAGAGGCATGGCTATCCTATGCTCGAGAAAGTCCTTGACAAGGCTAGAGAAATAAATGAGAAGACAGAGGACTAGACTACGCTTTTTTGCCTTCTCAGACATTACCTTAAATGCTTCTGTCCTTTGTAATTTGGCTATCTCCTCTATCACTCAGCCTCATAAATATGTTCATTTAAGATTAGGGGCCAAGCTTCAATAAGTATGGGAGTTAGAACTGGAAGTATCAGTGGGAGAGTTAAGAATGGGGGACGAATTGAGAGAAATTAACCCGCCGACCCTGCGAAGGTGTTTGGCGACTCAAGTGTAGCAAGGGTCCTGGACTTCCTAACCCTCTACCGCCACTTCGACTACTCCAAGACCGAGATTGCAAAGAACTCAGGTGTAGGATGGAGAACCCTCTTCAGAATCTGGCCGCCCCTCGAAAAGTATGGTATTGTGAAGATGACGAGGCAGATCGGAAGGGCAAAGATGCATCACCTCAACATAGATTCACCCGTAGCCAAAGCTCTCACAAAGCTCGCCTTGGAAATAGCTTCTGTGGGTGCGCGGGAGACCACGAAAAAAGAGCTGGCCAAGGAGCCTGTAGAGGTCGAAGCTAAGGCGTAGATCTGGCTTCATTCTCTACACCGGAGTATGTGTCAGGGTGATAAGTATGGGCCGTATGTCATATATTGTGTCAGAGACTAATGACTGTATAACCATCCATAATGGCTGAGAGAACCAGAGCTCAAGCATTGGTGCGGGGGGTGGGATTTGAACCCACGAAGGCCTAAACCAGAGGATCTCTCCTCGATCTTAAGTTCTCCCCCTGTGGTCGTAGCTCTTCTTTGACCTGGCTTGGGAACCCCCGCCCATACCAAGTTATCATAAGAGGGTTAAAATATTCTTACCTTGTCGATTGATCGTATCATGAATAGTAAAACTAAAGACAAAAATCATTGGCAAATACATGGGGAGGCAAGAAATGTCACTTTACTTCAAATTTAAGATGGCTATAGTCGTAAGATCGGACCTGAACATGAGCACTGGCAAGGTAGCTGCCCAAGCATGTCACGCCTGTTTGGAAGCCTATGAGAGGGCAAGGAAGAGGAAGGGCGAGTACTGGAAGGAGTGGCACAGGGAAGGAGCCAAAAAGGTTATTCTTAAGGCTAAATCCTTGGAAGAGCTTCTAGAGTTGGAGAATAAGGCTAGGAGACTGAGGTTGCCCTTTGCGCTGATAGTGGATAGAGGCCTGACAGAGATACCTCCCGATACTCCTACAGCCCTTGGGATAGGTCCATCGAGGTCTGACATAATAGACAAGGTCACAGGCCATCTGCCCTTGTTGTAAAAAGAGCAAACTTGATCATCTATTTACTTTTATTTGATAATATGCATTATTGATATGGGGCCAATATGTCATATAGCGAAAGCTTCACCATAGACACTGAGGTTGTACCCGCAGAATTCAGTGATCTTTTGGAGTTCGTATACTATTACTACCTCCTCCCTCATCAAGAGTTATTTTCTAACATTAGAAAGATTATATTCAATCAAGAGAATCTTCTCTCTTTCACATATACGCCTGAGAAGAGATTACGTATAGATGTTGAGATAAAGGCTGGAAGGCCGATTCAGGTTGAAGTCATGTCTATAGGTGAGATACCTCGGACCATTATCAACAGACTGAAGAAGAGTCTTCTCATAAACATCCAACTTTTCGAAGAGAAAGTTAGGAGGACCACCCTCTACTTTGCATGGGTCAAGGGCGAGAAGATAGCACCTGAGAAGATGCCAACAACGAGAAAGAGAGCCGCCGATAGACTCTTCACCGAAACCATGCTTTTGTTCTACATAATCCTCATAGGCGCCAGCATCTTCCTCTTCTTTATCATAGGCTTTTACGCAATAATCTTCGTAATAATCTTCCAATTAATCGCCGTACTTTTGTCAGATAGGATCATGGCAAGATTGGGAGGGTGGAGGATAGACTTCAAGAATCCTTACGTCTACCTCTTACAGTATCACATGCCAGTTGAAGAGTACAAGGAATTTCTTAACAAGTATGGGAAGGATACAGCTCTTAAGATGAAGAAGGAGATCTATGAGAGAAGCATCGCTTTGGGCAAGAATCTCGATTGTAGTCTGGGGGAAGAGGTCTTTTCCAAGTATGGAATAAAATGTGTGCCCGAGCGCATGTCAACAAAGACCATCAACATTTATGATATCGTGAAGAAGGCCACTGAAAAGTTCGGCCTTCCTATGCCCAAGGTGGTAATTTCAAATACAATGGTACCAAACGCAGCGGCTACAGGTCCAAGCCCGAGCCATGGCACAGTTGTGATCACAACTGGACTGCTCGTCCAGTTGGAGGAGGACGAAATATTGAGCGTTATAGGGCATGAGCTCGGCCACTTGAAGGGCAGAGACCCCCTCATCCTTTTCGGTATAATCTCTACCGAGTACCTGCTTCGAATATTCGTCTTTCTGGATATATTCTTGCTATTTCCTCTCCTCTACCTTATACTGGCCATGGGCATAATATACTTCATAGCGAAGTTCTTCGAGGCAAGGGCAGACCTTTTATCAGCCATGAGGCTTGGCCAACCACAGGTCTTGGCTGAAGCGTTAAGAAAGATAGGATTTAGAAGGCTACAATTTGAGAGGAAGCCAACTTATAGGGTTCAGAGCTGGTTAGGCCTCGACCCTCATCCACCGATTTACTTTAGGGTCGATCGGTTGGGGAGACTGGATAATCCTGAAAGGGTAAAACATCCACTCTTTCAATCCATCAAAGACGTCATAAACGGATTTCGTTCCGCACTAAGAGCTACATAAATCAATCAAATAGAACTTTGATTAAGTTCTAAGATGCCGAAATTCGCCGGCTATGACTGGGTGGCTAAGATCCAAAAGAATCACTTCGTACCAAGCATACTTTCCATCCTTGTATACAAAGTAAGAGTTTAACACCTTCAGGTTAGGATACTTCTCCGATGCCCTTCTTTCGGCCACTTCACGAGCGCTAACGTTGGCCTTGATCTTTACAGTACCAAGATGCTTTGGCCTTCTACCAGCCTTTGGCCTGGACTTCCTCATCCCTCCCCTACCGACCCTAACACGAACCACTACTACACCTTGCTTTGCCTTGTACCCCAGCCTTCTGGCTTTATCTATCCTAGAAGGCCTCTCAACTCTGACTATGGTTGGCCCTTTTCTCCATGATATGGCCCTCTCTTTGATGCCCTTGGCCTTCTCCTTCCACATCCTCTGCCAAGTCTCGTTGACATAATTATACATAATGACAATCAACCTACTTTTTGATCATTGATAAACCTTTTCAAATATGAACTCATTCTACCCAAGGACAATAGCATAGAGACTGGAGCAAGGCGAAGGAGTAGACTAGGTGAGTCTATATGGGCTCAGCCTGTGGTACATTTATCATGAGAGCCATCGAGGAAGACCATTGCCCTTCGGCGAAGAAGGTTACAAGAAGAATAGGAGCAGGTAGAACTTTCCTACCATAGTCAGATTCAAACTCCCTACTTACAGCACATCTCACATCTTGATTATTATTTAACAAATATGCTTTGGGGGCTCAAGTAGCGCTCATTTTTTATAAACGTTCACAGCATCTAAAAGATTAGGTCAAACTTTTATTTCTCTAATTGGTAATACGAGCACCATCTTTGCCAAGATGACCCACGATTAAAATGCAGCAAAGGAGTAGGAAGCAGATTAGATTAATTTCAGGGGAAAAAATTCTTCAAAAAGTCCTCTATGATGGGCCATCCATAGAATCCAGCAAAGGCATAAAAGAGGTTCAGAATGATTTTGCCTATTATGGCTGCCAATATGGCCTTTACCTTTGGATAGCCTACAAGTCCTAGAGGTATCCAGATCAGATCGTCTGGGGTCAATGGGGTCATGGCAAATGCCAGTATGAGCCAAAGTCCGTACTTCTCCAACCTAGTGCGCCACTTGACTAAACTCTCCCTTTTCTTCTCGGATAGTACATACCTCCCTCCGACCCCGACATAATAGTGAAGGTACTGCCCCACCCCTGCACCAAGTCCAGCAAGAATACCGACCAAGAAAGGATTGAGGATAGTGCCCAAGAAAGTCACTATTATGTAGGATGGGAAGACCGATAGGAATAGTGTGCTCGTTGCGAGAAGGCCGGATAAGAAGGCACCGGCATACCCCATGCCCTTTATGGTCTCGCCAATTCCTTCTAGGTTTATGATCGAAGCCTTCGATGCATAGTATAAAACTATAGTTCCAACGAAGAGGGAGATAATAACGATCCCGACTAACAGAATCCTTTTCATCCCATCGTCATCCATCAAATCATAAATTCTTTCCATCCACTAACTTAGTAAAGCCCCTGCTATTTTATCAACCAGCAACATGGCTGCCAGCTCTTGGCTCTCCTTCGTCTGGGCCCCTATATGGGGGGTTGCTATAACGTTAGGGAGCTCGACCAATTCGCTAGGGCCTGGTGGCTCCACCTCAAACACATCCAAGGCAGCACCTTTTATCCAACCGTTTTTAAGGGCCTTCGTGAGGGCTCTCTCGTCTATAACAGTACCTCTTGAGGTGTTGATTATGTAGGCTCCCTTCTTCATCTTTCCCAGAATCTGCTCATTTATCATATGGTGAGTCTCATCGGTCAGGGTAACGTGCAAGGTTACGAAGTCTGAAGAGGATAACAGATCATCCAAAGGCACTTCCTTCGCCCCGAGATCCTCAAGAAGCCCCTTATCAAGCTCGATAATATCAGAGACAAGAACCTTCATCCCGAAGGTCTTTGCCATTTTTGCTACTCTTGTACCTATCCTGCCCATTCCAACTACCCCCAAAGTCCTGCCTTTCAGCTCAGAGCCCATGAGCTCGTCCTTGAGCCAACGGCCCTGCTTCATGCCAGCATCTCCCCTTGATATCCCTCGGGCAAGATCTATCATAAGTCCTATTGTGAGCTCTGCAACGGCGTTCGTAGAGGATTCTGGGGTGTTGAAGACCTTTATCCCCCTTGATTCCGCTGACCTTAGATCAATATTATCAAGACCTATGCCAGCTCTGCCTACGATCTTAAGATTCTCTCCTTTCTCTATCACTTCTTTGGTTATCTTCGTCCTTCCTCTCACTATGATTACATCATAATCATGGATTGTACTCAACAATTCTTGGCTCGTTATCTTCGGTGAGTAGGTTACATCGAAGATTGACGATAACTTCTCGATACCCTTCTCGGCAAAGCTATCACAGACAAGAACCTTATATCTGATTCGCTCCAATTTACAAGCAACTAGGTTTACTCTATGCTTAAAAAGATAAGCTTAACTGGTTCTGTGGAAAGTACTGCTTTGATGAGCTTAATGCCGCTTTCTTCATATTATTTCACCCTTGAATTTAGTAGCATCAGAACCCTATAAAAGGAAGCTTCTGATGATTATACTATATAGAGCGTAAGAGTAATGGCAGAAGACTTCATAGCCATACTGGATTTTGGAAGTCAGTACACCCATCTTATAGCCAGGCGTATAAGAGATCTTGAAGTCAGATCTGAGCTATTCCCTTGGAATATATCTGTCAAGGAGCTGAAACTCATAAAACCTAAAGGGATAATCCTATCGGGAAGCCCTGCCAGCGTCTATGAGAAAGATGCTCCTGTTTGTAACAAAGACATCTTCGATCTTGGTATACCCATTCTCGGTATATGCTACGGCATGCAGATCATGGCCTATACTCTTGGTGGGTCTGTAATGATGAGCAAAAAGAGGGAGTATGGAAAGACGGAGATAACAGTGGACGACGAATCAGACCTTCTTCAAGGAACAGGAAAGAGGACGATAGTATGGATGAGCCATGGCGACTATGTAGCGCTTCTACCAGAAGGCTTTGACGTAATAGCCCATTCAGAGAACTGTTCCATAGCAGCTATGAGAAAAAAGGGTAGAAATCTTTTCGGCCTCCAATTTCACCCCGAAGTGGCTCACACAAAGAAGGGCATCGAGGTCTTTAGGAACTTTGTATTCAACATATGCCGTTGTGAACCCACATGGAAGATGGAGTCTTTCATAGAGAATGTCATATCTGAGACAAAGGAGAAGGTGAAAGATGAGAAAGTTCTTTGTGCTCTGAGTGGGGGTGTGGATTCCTCCACAGTCGCTACTCTCATCCATAAGGCCATAGGAAACAGTCTTACGTGCATCTTCGTGGACCATGGCCTCTTGAGAAAGGACGAGCCTCCGCAGATCGTCAAGACCTTTCGTGACAACTATAACATGAAAATAATCTACGTCAACGCATCGGATAGATTCCTGTGCAGATTGAAGGGGGTAGTCGATCCAGAGGAGAAGAGGAGGATAGTGGGAGAAGAATTCATAAAAGTGTTCACTGAAGAGGGGAAGAAGCTTGGAAACTTCCAATGGCTTGCACAAGGAACCCTATATCCCGATGTGATAGAGAGCGCAAAGGCTGGGAGCCCCGCATCTAGGATAAAGACCCACCACAACGTTGCCGGTCTGCCAGGTTGGATGAGCTTCAAGCTCTTGGAGCCACTAAGAATGCTCTACAAAGACGAAGTCAGGAGGGTAGCATCGCTTTTAGGGCTACCAGAAGAGATAGTTAGAAGGCACCCCTTCCCAGGACCTGGCTTGTCTGTTAGAATAATGGGAGAGGTAACGAAGGAGAAGGTAGAAGTGTGCAGAGAAGCGGGCCATATAGTCGAGGATGAGCTGAGGAAAGCAGGATTGTATAATGAAGTGTGGCAGGCCTTTGCCATAGTAGGAGACGACAAGGCTGTAGGAGTTCTGGGGGATAAGAAGAGGTTCGGGCATGTTGTAACGATAAGAATAGTTGAATCGAAGGATGGCATGACCGCCGACTGGCTTCGATTACCATACGAAATTTTAGAGGGGATGAGCAACAGAATAACGAACGAAGTACCCAACGTCACATGGGTCACTTATGCTATATCCTCCAAGCCACCTTCCACCATCGAGCCATGTTGATAAAATGGGCCAAATTATTTCAAACGGTCAAGTTTATTAGTGCAATTTGGGCATCAACTCCAACTCATGATAGTAGGTGTAATAGGCAAGCCCAACACAGGTAAGACTACATTCTTCAACGCTGCGACTCTGTCTCATGCACCAGTTGCGAGCTATCCGTTCACTACCATCAATCCCAACGTCGGCATAGCCTATCTGAGAGCCAACTGTGTGTGCAAGGAGCTGGGGGTCAAGGACAACCCCGTCAACTCCATATGCGTGAACAATACTCGTCTGATCCCAGTAGAATTGGTAGATGTTGCTGGACTTGTGCCTGATGCTTGGAAGGGTAGAGGTTTGGGGAACAAGTTCTTAGATGATGTAAGAAGGGCCGATGCCCTGATTCACGTTGTGGATGTCTCAGGAGGAACAGATGAAGAGGGGAGAATCGTCGCCTTGGGCACTCACGATCCATTGCTAGACGTCCATTTTGTAGAAAGGGAGTTCGACCTTTGGCTCTTGCAGATATTAAAGAGAGATTGGCAAAGGATTTCCCGTACAGCAGAGGCAGGCACCCAAAAGATAATCTCCATGCTGGCAGAGAGGCTCAGCGGTCTATCTATAGCAGAGAAGCAGATAGTAGAATCCATAGACTCCCTTAGACTGATTCGAGACAAACCAACTCTGTGGAGCGAAGAGGACCTCTTAAGATTATGTGGCAAGATAAGGCAGTTATCAAAGCCCATAGTCATAGCGGCCAACAAGGCAGACCTTCCCACGTCAGCAAAGAACATAGAGCGATTGAAGGCCATGAACCTCTTCGTAATACCTTGCGCAGCAGAGGCTGAATTGTTACTGAGAAGGGCCTCAGAAAAGAGCCTTGTGGAGTACTTGCCAGGCGACGCCTCCTTTCAAATCATCACTCCCGAAAGATTGGTGCCAGAGCAGAAAAAGGCCTTTGACCTTGTAAACGAGAGGGTCTTTAGATCATGGGGGAATACAGGGGTTCAACAAGCGATAAATTCAGCCTACTTCGATCTTCTGAAGAGTATCGTGGTCTACCCTGTCGAGGACGAGAAGAAGCTTTCTGACAAGGTAGGGCATGTATTACCAGATGCCTACGTCATGAAAGAGGGCTCTACAGCAAAAGACTTGGCATACAGAATTCATACCGATCTTGGTGAGGGCTTTCTATATGCCATAGATGCTAAGAAGGGGACCCGTCTTAGCGCAGATTATTGATTGAAGGATAGGGACATCATCAAAATCGTATCAACTGCAAAGAGGGGCTAACTCGCTGGTGTTACCTGCTCTACCTTCATCTCGAATTTGCCCATGGATATGAGCTTGACCTTTCTCACTCCTAATTGTCTTATCTGAGTGACCTTCTTGGCCTCAGTAAATATATCCTCCCCAACCTTCCCGTAAACGACTTCTTGGGAGAATAGGTCATATGTGGTCTTGGCAATCTTATCACTCAAGACCTTATCCATGGCTTCTCTTATGGCGCGCTTCCTCGAAGAGTTTACTCTGAACTGGGTGAAGGCTACAACGTAGACCCTTATCTTGTAACCATCCAAGGTGGTGTAGTCCTTTATCAAGTTCACCATAGAGGATCCCCTCCTTACTAGGCTTCTAAGATAGTCTCTCGAGTACTCTTGACCCTTCAGTATGGTAAGTGCTCTATTTTCCTCCACCTTTACGGTTTGAAAGTACAACTTTATGGAATACTGCTGAGGATCCTGTTTCAATATGTCAAAGAGGGTAGTTTCGACAACCCTCCCCAAGACCTTCTCAGGGTCTGAGGCTGGAATCTGGGCTATGACTAAACTCCCAAAACTCTGAGGAGTCTCTACCGTAATCCAACTCTTTTCACGCCACTTGTCACGAACCTTGCCTCTGCGAGCCTTGGACATCTCGATCAGACCCGAGGGAATCTGGATGGATATAAACTGCTTGCTCAGATTTACTTTGCCTTTTCGAGCATTCTTGTGAAGGCCCAAGTGACCGTGTTCATTATTTCATTAAGTCTGTTCTTGTCCCTGTAGTTTTCAATAACTATCTTCTTTATCACTCCGCCATCTTCCTCGATGCTGTAGTTCATAATCTCCTCACTCTTCATCTTTCCCTGTGAAAAAGCCTCTTGGTCTTTGCCCTTCATTCCCTCAAGAATTCTGCCTATGAAAAAGGATCTAAAGGGAGGTGTTGAAACTTCTAAACGCACATCACTAGCAGGGATTATCACTAACCTTGAGCTAGAGATGTAGGCATTACCAATCAGGTAGCTGTCCTTTGCTCTTTTTAATGGCCGAACCTCCTTGAACTCCCCTTCAGGAGGCATCTTCTCGGCTATGATGGTTACAGGCTCCTCCTTGACTATAGGCTGAGGGGCTAGCTCTTTTGCCACCTTGAAGCTCGTAGTCCTTAGTAGGCTGTCTATTATTACTAATGCCTCCCTCAACTTCTCTATCTCCCCCTCCAATTCTGCTATTCTGCTCTCTATCCATAGCCTTAGCTCAGCCGCCCTCTTCACCTCTTCCTCTGTAAAACTCATACCGATGATATTATACCACAAAGTTTTAAACTTTAAGCATGACTATTTTCTTGTGTAAGTAACGTATACATGATGTAAAATAACGCATGTATGCGTGAGTATGCCCACAAAGTAAATAAAGAAGATCATTCCCGTGTTAAAATGTGTAAAAAATGATAAGGCGAAAGAAGATAGTTACAGTATCGCTTGTCATACTTTCACTACTACTAGTGTCTCAGATAGCTATGGCAGCTTCCAACCTGAGTTCTGCAAGCGTCGTTCTGGGCTACTCAGTCAAGGTCAGAAGTTCATCAATGGGAATTTATAACTTTTATGCCGGCCTCTTCAGGCTGGTTATAGATGGCAAACAGTACGATGGATACTGTATAGATTTAAATCGTCGTATAGGAACTGGCCCAGTGAACCTTCTTCCTGCTCCTAATACACAAGCATATCGAACTACAGCCTACATCGTTACATGGTATCATCCTCCGGCTACAGGTTTTGAGGCAGCGTCCATTCAGGGAGCCATCTGGAGAGCATTATTCCCAGTGCCCTATGGGATTATCTCTACATCATCCGTGGTGACTAGATTGAACCAGATTTACAACGATGCAAATGGCAAGGATGTAGTTCGTGCAGGAGACGCATTGTCGTTGAGTGCATCAAAATCGACCAGTTTTACCATCACAGCAACCCTTACTCCTGCTAGAGAAGGCGTGAAGATCATCTTCAGCACCACTGAAGTGAATGCTTACTTTGATAATGATGTTGTTTTTACAAATAATCTTGGTCAAGCAACTGTAACATACTTTGGAGAAGACGTCTCCAAAGTAACTGCTTATACAAAGGGAGTATGGCCAACATGGGTAGATTTAATCAATAATAGATATCAGGACCTAATTCGCATAGAGCCTCCTGTTGAACTAACTGCTACGGTAGAAATTCCACCAGCGCAAACTTACTCAATATTTGGCTACAAGTTCAATGATATGAATAATAACACGATTTTTGATGGTAGCGATGTCAAACTAGAGGGATGGAGGGTAGAACTCTGGAATGCATCAGGGCTGATAAGGTGGGCTGATACCAACAGCATTGGCTACTATGAATTTACAGGATTAAAGGCAGGAAGCTATATTGTTAAAGAAATTGGTCAGACCGGCTGGGTAAATACCACCCTTGTAGAAGTACCAATCGAAATCGTGGATTCAGATAAAGAAGTGAACTTCGGAAACTTCGAGCTTGGGGTCAAAGGTGGTTACAAATGGGAGGATTCAGACGGTGACGGAATATGGGATGATGGTGAACCTAAGCTAGATGGTTGGGAGATTAAACTCTTCAAGTGGGATGAGTTATTAAACGACTGGGTATATCAGTCATCAGCCATAACTGGTGATGGTGATTGGCCCAACGGATACTATAACTTCATAGGTTTGACGATTGGTCTCTATAAGGTGCAGGAAGTTAATAAGACAGGATGGACTCCGACTCATCCTGTAAATCCACCATACCATATATTCACAGTGACCACCAGTGGATTCGAAGAATTGAATAACAACTTCGGAAATACACAAGGGACTACGATCAATGCTAATGTAAGAGCTGAAGGAAACTGGACTAGAACATTTGAGTGGGACATCAGCAAATCCGTGACTCCTGATAAATGGGACCTGTTCGTTTGGGACTCTGCTACTTCTCTATACAATGTCACAGTGACCAAGGGCACTAGCTCGGAAGAGGCATACATAAATGGTACAGTTTGCGTGACTAACACTGGTTCTTTGCCTACTGTTGATCTCAAGATTAAGGTCGAGCTCAGGAATGCTACAACCAACGCCATAATCGTCTCACCATTCGATGTAGATGTTAGCGCCATGCCAATCCTTAATTCACTTCAATCCCATTGCTATGAATTCCTCATAAATATCCCTAGTGACGATATAAACACTGGTGATTACAATGTCACTGCATACGTCACCATCAAAAACTATTTGGGGCATATAGGAGTTGACTTCGGACCCACCCCTAGCGACACCCTGACTTTGCCTCCTCCAAAGTTGGTGTATGATGTGATCCATGTCGATGACGACATGATTCCCAATATTGTCAATCCATGGGATTGGGAATTTGGTAACAACGGATCCGTAACTTATGAAAAATACTTCCAATGCAATAATGCAACCATCACTAATACAGCCACCATTATTGAGACTGGTCAATCAGACGATGCGTCTGTGACGGTAAACTGCTATGAGTTAGAGGTAACGAAGGATGCAAACACATGGTTCACACGCAAGTACAAATGGAAGATCGAAAAATGGGCCAACTACTCCATTTGCAAACCCCTTTGCCTTTCCCCAGGGGAGAAGGGAAATGTGAGTTACTATGTCATGGTGTGGGTCAATCAAACCGTTGATAAATATTGGAAGGTTAACGGAACTGTCACAATCTGCAATCCTGCTCCAATTCCAGCCAAGATTATTAGCTATTCAGATGTGATATCTGGGGTAGGCACAGCTACGGTCAATTTTGGTGTATCCTTCCCGTATACACTTGCACCTGGAGATACTTTGACAGGGACCTACAGTAAGGATCTCCCCAATAATTCAACTCGTACTAACACTGTCACGGTCGAAGTTCAGAAATATGACTTCAAGTGGGACGGAACTAATACTACTGCAGGCACCATAGAGCTCACTGCTACAGCTCCTATTGACTTCAAAACTGCAACCATAACTTTAATCGACGAATGTATTCACGTAACCGACAAATTATACATATGGGATTGCCATGAATGGCATTTTGTTAGTTCTTTGGACCTAGGCTCTGTTTGCTACACGGATGCTCCCTACACTTTCCACTATATCAGAACATTTGGTCCCTACGAGTTTTGCGCGTACTATTATAAAAACACAGCTACCTTCGAGACCTGTGACACGCATACTACTGATAGCGATAGCTCGACAATCAAAGTAGTAAAGAAAAAGAAATGCTGTTAGTGCAGGGCCTTTGCCTATAAGGTCATGGCCCTAGCTTTTTTCTTCAACCTCTGACTTACGTTCTGAGCACTCTATATACGCCACCTCGATACTCTATTGTAGACATTTACCGTTACGCTAACATCTGCATAGGTGCCAAAGTTATCATAGGCTCTAACCGTTATTGTGTGCCAGCCATTGCTGACAGACTTTGTGTTCCAATAATAGTTGTAAGGATAGCTATAGTCAGTGCCTATCAAACTACCATCCACGTAAAACTCTACTTTGCTTATCCCAGACTCATCAGATGCTGATGCGTATATCTTTACACTCCCTGATACCTTTGATCCATCTCTTGGTCTTGTAATCTTAACTATTGGTAGAGTACCATCACCACTTATCTCATTGGATACATTCACAGTAACAGTATTTGACTCTCCCATATTGTTCGATGCATCATATGCCTTAGCAGTAAGTGTATAATCGCCATTAGATTCACTAATGGTATCCCAGTAGAAGCTGAAAGGAGTAGTATTATCCATTGCGTAAAGAACTCCATCCTTGTAGAGCTCTACCCTTGACACACAATCATTGTCATAGGCATCGACGCTTATGGTAACACTTCCAG
>JACAEJ010000010.1 GCA_013388925.1 Nitrososphaerales archaeon | reverse complement strand
GGGTACCACCATAATGGGTTTGGATCGTTGTATGCAAAGAAGTATACGCCATCGTTATTGACAGCAGCAATGTAGTTGCTATCCTTCGATACTGCTATATCATTTACAGACATCGGACTGATCCATAATACAGTTACACCATTCGCCTGTGAAGAGCCATATGGGATAGATGTAGATACAACGAGAAGAGCGAGTAGAAGAGATAGAATTGCGTATGATGATTTATGCATGGCACTAAAACAAAGGGATTCAGATTTAGCTTTTCAATAGGGCGTTTTCAATCTTACTATAGTACGATTCAAACTATTTTAACGGACTATTCTTGAGATACCGTTGTCCTTTTCTACTCTGAATATCTGATCTGCAAAGCTTTCTAACTCCTTCTCATGTGATACGATTATGACTTGTGGGCAACCGAGCTCATCAAGTATGTCTCTGACCTTTGACATTTGTTCCTTGCTGAAACCATCGGTAGGTTCATCAAGTATTAGGAGGTTAGACTCCATCCCAGTTGAAACCTTCTGCACAATGCTGTTTAGAGCCAGCCTATAGGCAAGAGCTACGCTCGTCTTCTCACCTCCACTCAGATAGTAGATATCCTGTTCGTAACCGTCTTGCTCCACGATGGGCGTGAAGTCTTCGTCAATCCTAGCATCCTTACTGGGGTCTTCTACAAGCATGGCGAACCATTTCTGAAAATTCTGGTTGAAGTCTTGGTTGATGTTCATCATTACATGCTTCTCGATAGTGCCCAGAGTAGGAATGAAGAAGTCCTCCAGCCAGATATGATACTCCTTGAGTAAAGTTGCCTTTTTCCTTTGATCTTCCTTTTGCTTGACCTGCTTCTGGTATTCACCTATATCTTTAGTAAGATTGGTTATTGTTGTCTTAGCTACAGTTATCTGGTCCCTTACAGACTTGAGGGCTATATCTACCTTGCCCATCTGTTCCTCGAGTTCCCCAATACGCTTTGAAATTGCTTCCAGCCTCTTCAGCTCTTCCCTTGCAGCACCAAGCTCCTTCTTGGCATCTTCGACCTGATCCTCTAGCTCCTTGACCCTCGCTCTCCTTTTCTTCACTTCCTCTTGGTTCCCCTCGAGCTGCTCTTGGTACTCTTTGAGTCTGCCTTGCGCCTCATTGTAGACCTCCAGTTTGGTAAGAAGCTCCTTTGCCTCTTCAAGCGCCTTCACGCATTCCTCGACCCTGAGGGATGCAGTTTCCTTGTCCTCGACCTTCTTCTCGATCTTATGCTTGAAGACTTCAGGTCTGGCAGGTCTATCACAAGTTGGGCACATCTTGTTCTCCTCTATCGACCTGTAGTCTGAAATCTTTGCATCGATCTCTGTCTCAACCTTCCTGAGTCTGCGTTCCTCCTTCTCCATTTCCTTGATGTCTTTTTGTAACTCCTCTTCGGTCTTGTCTGTGGGTTTCTCCACCTCTTGTATTTTCTCTATCTTTTGGGCTAACTCGTTTACCTTCTTCTGATGCTTCTGAGCCTGCTCGTTCTCATCCTTGATCTGACCATTCTTGTCTTGTATCGCTTTTTCCAGAAGAGGAACCTTTCCTATGACCTTGCTCAGCCTGACCTTTTCTTCTTGGAACTTTGACATCTCCTTCTTCACTGCTTTCAGCTCGCCATCAAGACGATCTTCTTCCTTCTCTGATTCGGCAAGTTGAGCACTGTTCTGGTCTATCTCTTCCTGTTTTTCACCGATTCTTTCTTTGACCTCTTCAAAGTTTGCAGTCATAGATTCCAATTCTCTGTTCTTGATTAAAATCGTCCTAGCTACCTGCGCTGCGTTCTCAGAGGCTACCTTGTAGCCCTCGATTCTGAAAGCCTTCCTGAGAGTCTGCAGTCTAAGGTCCGGTCTAAGAAAGAGGATCGTCTTCATTTCTTCTTGGGGAGTGAAGACTGCATAACGGTAGATGACGCTCTGAGCCTTCGGATCAGGAGGCTCGTTAAAATTTAAGACTTCGAGAACCTTCTCCTTCAGCTCGGTAGGCGAAAGATACATGGTCCCCTGTTCTGTCTCCATCGAGCCCTCAGATTGTTGGACCGACTTGCCCTTTCTGACCAACGAACGGAGAATTGTGTATTCTTTGCCGTTAGATTCAAAGATCAACCCTACTTTACCCTCTGATTTACCCGTTCGAAGCAGTGATGCACCCTTTTCTTCCCCCAGTCCAAAGAGCGCGAATTCGATAGCCATAAGAATTGTAGACTTTCCAGAACCTATTTCTCCCTCGAATAAGGTTGTACCTATGGGGAAGTCTATGGTCGCTTCCTTGTAGCTTCTTATGTTCTGTAGTTTCAAAGTCTTTATGATCATTTGAATACCTCACGAAGTTGTAGCGTTTCTATTGTCTGTTTGACCATTCTCTCCCCATAATCCTTCTTCGATTCGTTAGCCTTAGGTTCTTGTCTCAAGTTTTGCAGCAGTTCAGTTGCCATGATCGCTCCTCTTTCATCCTTTAACGCTTCATGAGTAAGCCTGACTGCCCCTACATTCTCCTTGAAGAGTCTGCTTTCGATGCTCCCTATGTCTTCACCCATCACCTTCACAGCAGCGAATTCTTTGGATGTAAGACCAAAGCGGTTGAGATGAACATATAAAGCTCCCCTTTCGATGAGTGTCCTTTTGATCTGTGAGAAGTTTATGTCCGAGGTCTTGCCTCCTGAAAGTTCTCCCCTAACCTTTAGAACAAAGACTTTGTCCTTTACTTCTAGCCCTGCGAGCTTCTCAGTCAACTCTTTCTGAGCTTGGAGTGAGTTCTTGAGTGAAGCATCATACTCAAAGTAAACACTATCGAAAGGCTTTATCTCGATAAAATCAACTTTCTCAACCTTGTCTTGGAAGCTCACAATATAGAAGCCTCTCTTCTCACCCTTGGCAGTCTGCTCTATGTCTCTGGCATAGCCTGTGAACAAAGGGCCAGGGAAGACGACTCTACCATACCCTAGAAGGCTATTCTCAGACCTATTGTGCACATGCCCTCCAGCATAGTAATCGAAACCCTTTGGCAGGTATGAGATTGGAATGGTCTCCATCTGGCTTAGATAATCGGGCTTGAACTCTGTCAAACCGCTGTGAAATGCAAATACCTTGAAACCTCCCTCTTTTTCTAGATTCTCTACATCAAGAATTTCGTAGTATCTGCTTTCGAGACCTATCTTCCTTGCAGAGATACCAACAAGCTTTGCTCCAGTCTTAGGATCGGTAAAGAAGTCAAGCCTTAGCTTACCTTCCGTGATTTTTCCTCTTACGACCTTTTTGATTATGCCGACTGTGTCTAGGATGTCGATCACAGTGGTCCCTGTTGGAGTGTAGTCGTGGCTTCCGTAGATGGCATAGATGGGAATCCCTGAATCCTGCACTTCCTTCATCTTCCTGACTGCCTCCTTGACAACTCCCAGGTCTGGAATCCCGATATGGAAAAGGTCGCCACAAATCAGTATGAAGTCAACCTTCTCCTCTATGCACATGTCCATAGCCTCACTGAATGCTACCATCTCAAGCCTTTGGAGAACTTGTTCTCTGTGCGCACCAAGATGAATGTCTGCCATGTGGGCGAACTTGTGCACCTTTCATCACCCCTGAAAGATCAATTCACCTTTTGTGTCGAACTTCTCTGCTCTTTCTTTGATGAAATCCTCGAATAGAGGTGTGTAGATTGGAACAGCGAACTTGGTGAATATGCTGGTGATTATCGCTTCGCCCTTGTCAAGACTTGCTATATTCCTATCATCGGTAGAGAGGTCTTGGGCTGCGCTTTCTATTATGGCGTGTCTTTCGGTTGCCATTTCGTTGCCTAATACGATCTTTGTGTTCATGTTGGTGAGGATATCTCTGGGCATGATGCTCACCAGTTGTGTAATAGCCAAAAGACCAACCTTGAACTTTCGTCCCTCACGTGCTATCCTGCTGTATATGTTTTCGCCGATCTTTGCAAGCCTTTCACACGCCAGCACACGGGGGGCTTCTTCTATCACTATGCTCACAGTACGCTTCTCGTCAAGCTTGCCCTCTGCCTTGGCCTCTTGGTGTTTTGTCAGGATTTCGGTCGCTATGATGCTGCCTATGAGCAACTCTGCCTCATCCCCTAACTTGGAGGTATCCACGACGACAAGCTTGCCACCCTCAAGTGCCTTTATGATCTCAGAAATTGTTGCCTTGCCCGAGGAGTCGCTGAACACATTGTTCCTACAGACGATTCGGTCGTCCTCAAGGTAGACAGAAAGAGTGGCTCTTAAGATACGTTGGAGTACGGATAATGTAGTTGAAGCAATACCTTCTATCTGAGTGCCTCTCAGGATCTTTTCGATCCATTCGTCACGAAACTCCCTATGGTAGAGCCTGATCGCATGTTGCTGAGCATCGGAAAACTCGATGATTCCCTCAAAATGCTCTGGGCTGATCGAGCCCAAGTTCACCACAAGAGTATTGCCACCTACTGGAGGATTTGTTGAGAAGTAAGAGAGATTCCTCTTTGCCTCTGGGTGGTCCTTGAGGCCCTTGCCACTCCTCCCAAAGTATTCGTCATGGGGGTCAAGAACGAGCGCGCCAAATCTGCTCTGTCCTGTGATGTCCCAAAGCATTACCTTGACCAAGTTGCTCTTGCCTCTCCCAGTTGTAGATGAAATTATAACGTGATGGGCGAAGAGATCATCCCCATTCAGGTACACATCAACATCAAGCACCTTGGACCCGCTTCTGACCTTGCCCAAGTAAACCGGGTTGGCAGGTTTGGTTAGGAACTTCATGTCTTCTCTCGTCACATATCTGACAGACGAGAAGAAGCTTGGCAGTACCTTTGGAATCTTTACGAGTTCGCCCGTCACTCTTGCGACTGCTTTTACCTGTGCCATTACATAGTTCCTAAGTTGAGGGTCTAAGAAGTCAAGACCGTTGCCGTAACCCTCAAGTTTAAGACCTGCTGCCAATTCTCGAATTGATTGTGGAATCTGGCTACCATATCCGAGGTCGTACACCTGCATTATCAGATAGCCTCCATCCTCTTCGACCACCAACAGGTCTCCAAGTTCGATCTTCCTTCCGCTCTTTTCTCGTATCATTATGCTGGCAACTCTTCCGCCAATGACCTGACCTGCGATTTCAATTTCTCCCTTCAATTTTTTCACCCCACCAACATGTTGAGGATGCTATGTGAATCCTTGGCAAGTATGTGTCTGGCAAACTTGCCCCATCTGCCCAAATTGGATATCTGGGAGAGTACTATGCCACGGTAGTACTCTACTTCATCGTATGAGACCCTAGCGAACCTATCAGCATCTATTAACCCATAAGGGTACCCCGGAAAGGTTGCGTCCGTAGAATTGTTGATCAATTGAGTGAGGATTTCGTTGAGTTGCGGCTCGCTGAGTTGTTTGAACTGATCACGCTGAATTTCATACCTGAATACTCTATCCGAAATTTTATTCAACTTGACCACGAGGATCATCACGTTATGGTCCTTGCTCGTAGCCTCGGCAACAGGATAGTACCATTCTCCCTCAATCTTGCATTCATCAGCCAACTTATTGACTGCACCCAGTAATGAGAGACCCGTATCGGTGAACAAAGTGCTTGTCTTGGAGAGACCTGTTACAATGATCTCTTTCTTTTGCGCTATCTTGTAAAGCTTTGTCAAGTACTTGTACTCGTTGGCGAATGTCGTTTGAAGTGTGCCATCCATTATGATGACATCTCCCGGTTCCAGCTCGTTCTCTACCACATGGCATGCAAATTCCCATTCGGAGAACCTCCTTGTGATCGAAGAGACCAGCTCTATGTCGGCCCTCTGAGTACCCACAGTGACTCTTCTGTCAAGAGAGTTGAAAGAAAGATCCTTTTCGTCAGGAAGAAAGGTGGCCTGATCTTTCTTCGTGGGAACTACGGTCGTGTCATAGTAGATTCCGTTGTTGCGAAAGTTCGAGTATGTAGCTGAAAAGAATTCAAGTCTCTTTGGAATTTGTTGCTCAGACCTTCTTTCTTTTCCGATCCATATTGCAAAGTATATGCGGTTAACCTGAATTGAGAAATTTGGTGCCCCCAAGATCTCCTGATTGCCACCGTCAATGAAGGCGACTTTCCTTGGCGACTTGATCAAGTTCACCAACCTGAATCCTTCTCTTTTAAGAGGGAAAGGCCTGACCGAGGGATCGCCAAAGAAAGGGTTACCGAGTTCGTCCTCTCTTATTTTGACATCAAGGTTTTGTACGAGTCTTCTTGCTGCTTCAACGCTCATAAAGACATCTTCTCTTTCAGCAGTATGCCTTAATAAATTGTCTAAAGAGGATGTATGGTATCCTATTAACCTTCCTTCTACTTGATTCATTGAACTTTGGTGTTCTAGATGAGAAAATGAGGTTTGAAGGCAAAACTTATCACAGCCCTTGGACTGATAAAATTTCGGCAAAGAGATAAATTATACTGAGAAAAGTAAATCTCAAATTTGATGAATTATGTGAATTAGTCCTAGATAGTAAGTTCTTTGATGCGAGCAGTGAGCTATCTTTTACCCACCAACTCTGTCTTTACTCTTATTATGTGCATCACATCGCTCCTCGAGATTATTCCTACCAACTTCCTATCCTTTACCACAGGTAACCTCCCAATATCGCGCTTTGAGAGTTTAAGGAAGGCATCAACTACGGGCTCTTCGGGCTGAGTCTTTACAAGCTTTTCAGAGCTCGTCATTATGTCTTTAGCTTTTAATTCATTCCATCTTTCTTTGGCAACTGCACGAACATCCTGAGTGGTTAGCATACCAAGAAGGTTTCCATCCTCTACCACTGGAAAGCCCCCATGCTTGTACTTGTAGAAGTAGTTCTCGACAACATCTGATATGGACATATTCTGAGCTATTGTGTGAACCTCTTTTGTCATTATGTCACCAACGTTGACGCCAGATAGAGCTTGGCTTATGATAGTCTGTTTAAGACTTGCTTCTGCCCCGCTCTTTATGAACCAGCCTATGAGGATAAACCATAACCCAGATATAAACCCGTCAAAAAGGATCAAGAAGAGACCGAAGAAGATGAAGAGATAGGAGATGGCCTCTCCAGCCCTTGAAGCCATCCTTGTGGCTACTACCATATCCTTCTTTGCCTTCCAGATGCCAGCGCGAAGTATCCTCCCACCATCCATAGGAAAGGCGGGTATGAGGTTGAAGCCCCCTAACAGGGCGTTTATCAGCCAACCGTAGTTCAAAGGGGCGACGATTATGGCTGGCAAATTGACTTGTACAGCCACAAGCCAGATTAGGCCGAATATTAGAGAAAGGAGGAAGCTCGAAGCTGGGCCTGCGAAGGCCATCTTGAGTTCGAAGTCTGGATCTTGGGGCTCTTCAGTTATCTGAGTTACACCACCGAAGAGGAAGAGGGTAATGTTTGGAACTGGTATTCCTTTTCTTAAAGCGAAATAGGTATGGAAAAGTTCGTGAAAAAGAACTGAGGAGAAGAGGATTATAGAAGAGACAAAGCCCGTTATCCAATACACATCGTTGGTCAAGCCCGGGTATTGGTCAGGCATATAGAGGGTTGCTAGAATCGATGTAATGAGAACGAAGATGATGAACCATGTGTAATGTAGTCTTATCTCTACACCCATTATCTTTCCAACAGGAAGGGACAATTTGTGCCTGTGATAGATGATAACGGGTTATATCTCTTTTGATTAGATAACGATGGTCAAGTAGTTAAGGGCTATGTCACATATGGGGCTTTTGGATTTGCTTCGCTACTAGTGCTACTGTATACCCTGCAAGAAAGCCACCTATGTGGGCCCAGTAGGCAACCCCTCCCAGACTGCCCATTAAAACATATAAGAGTTGAAGCAAGAACCAGAAGCCTATGAATACCAAGGCAGGGACTCTTACTATTCTGATAAAGTAGAGCAATATGACTGCGCTGACTATCCTCGCCCTTGGGAAGAATGTTAGATAGGCCCCCAATACACCAGAAATGGCACCAGATGCACCTATGGCGGGGATGAAAGCATCGATGCCATCGAAGATGACTGTAATGTATGAGTGAGCCAGTCCGCCCGCTATTCCGAAGATCAGGTAGAGGAAGAGGAACTTTGTATGCCCGAACCTGTCCTCAACGTTGTCCTAACTGCCAAAAGAAGATAACAACATTTATGGCTATCAATACCTATGTAATTATTTGTCTTCCAGTCCTAGGGTTATCATCCTAAAGAGGCATCAAGATCCAGATACCCTTCCTCGTGCTGTAAATAACAATCAAACGAATATAAACATCATCCGCCTAATTAGTGGGTGACATGAAAGACATTAAGACTCCGGAAAAGATTAACAAATTTGAGATAATAGAGAAAACTTGTCTGATATGTAACAGAAGATTTCTTGCTAGAAAGTGGAAGCGAAAGACTGGATTACGGCCAAAATATTGTTCTGAAGAATGCTCTAAAGAAGCGGCTAGGAGGCAGAGAAGAATATGGAAACAACAGCAAGGTGAGAAGTACAAAGAATATATGAGGAGGTATCGTAGGGATTATTACAGGAACAATAAAGAGAGAGTCTTGCTCCAAAACAGGTCACTTAATGTGAGATATATACAAAGGGCTCGTGAATTGCTCGGAGGGAAATGCCAGTTATGCAACTCTCTATCAGAACTAGAATTGTGTCATATAAACCCCACGAATAAGTATAGGCCACCCTCAGGCCAAAACGCCACTCACATGAACGCAATCCAAGCCCTGAAAAACCCAAACGAGTTTCTCTTGCTTTGCAAGAGTTGTCATGCAAACCCGGAGCCTTGGCTGAAGAAATTTATCGAACTGTGTAAACTGATTGAATTAAACTCTTTATCCATTCATCCTTAACACAGACAATAGAGCCGTGTAGGTAGAGCATATTCCCGAAGATATGAAACAGATCTCCATGGAGGAATATGGAAGTCATAAAAGTGAAGGGCTTCTCTCCCCGGGTAACAAAGGCAGGTATCTCGCCATAGTCTATTATGATCTGTTCATACGAGCCAGAAGATGCTTCCCATATGAAGATTACCACGTTGATCAGAATTATGGACCATGTCACGAAGGGCTTGGATCGAGTCGGGTTTTCATCGTACAATGGGAGCATGATGGCCTATCCTTAAAGAGTGTCCTCACAGTGGTAATTCAAAAACCATTCTATCCCACGCCTTGCAAACTTAGATTATAGAAATAGAGCTATGTTCTATACCTAGATTATACACCATTTTTTCGTTATGTATAACATATAGGCAAGAAATCTGCTTCTATCAATATAGCTACTAGTAAGTTATGGGCGAATTGTTCTCTATTTATATACCTTTCTCTTCAGAATGACAAGTGCGTTATGAACATGGTAGAGGCTGGGCGTAGGCGAAGAGAATTGGGAGGCCTGAGAGGTACTTCTGCAATAGCCATAATTGCCCTCTTGATCCTTTCAGGGCTCCCTTTTATTCCAGTCCTTGGTTTGGAAAATGGTGTGGATGATTTATTGCTGAAGTTCAAGTCTGGGGTGAGCGATTACTATAAAGAGAAGGTTCTAATGTTGCTGGGTCTCGAAATCAAGGAAGAGATCAGTGGTACTCAGACCTATATCGTCTCGGCTCCAAAATATGCTATATCGTATATAAAATCGGTCCTCTCCTTAAACCCTCTTATAGATATTGTAGAGGAGGATCAAAGAATCCCTCCTTCACTGATTCCTAATGATTCGTATTACTCCTCACAATGGCACTTGAATAAGATTCTAGCTCCAGATGCATGGGATATCTCTATCGGCGATCCTAACATCATCATCGCAGTTCTTGATAGTGGAGTCGATCCTAGCCACCCAGACCTCTCTGCACAGCTACTTCAAGGCTATAACTTCTATGATAATAATTATAATACTAGTGATGTATTCGGCCATGGAACGAAGGTAGCGGGTGTTGCCGCAGCTTTGACAAATAATATGATAGGTGTATCTTCGATAGGTTACCAGTGCTCCATTCTGCCCATAAGAGTTACAGACACGAGTGGCTACGCATACTCCTCACTTTTGTCCAAGGGTCTCACATATGCTGCTGATAGAGGAGCCAAAGTTGCAGTTATTAGCTTTGCAATATTTGGAGGTAGCACAATATCAGATGCTGCAAAGTACTTTATAGATAAGGGAGGATTAGTGGTTGCTGCTGGAGGTAACGATTATACAAATCATCCAGACCTTGATAACCCGTACATAATCTCTGTGAGTGCAACTACAAGTAGCGATTCTAGAGCATCCTTCTCCAGCTATGGACCTTACATAGACTTGTCTGCCCCAGGCTCAGTCATTTACACTACGATTAGAGGAGGAGGTTATAGTAGCGTATCAGGTACATCCTTCTCTGCGCCTTTGACAGCCGGCTTGGTAGCATTGATCTTCTCGGCCAACCCATCTTTGACTCCTACTGAAGTGGAGCAGATAATGGAATCCACAGCCTTAGACCTTGGAGATCCTGGGTATGATGTATATTATGGTTATGGGCGAATAGATGCCTCAAGGGCTTTGATGAGTGTAAATGGCTTTGTAACTTATAGAGATACAGATCCTCCAAGTGTCACGATAACTCATCCGAACGATGGCACAACGGTCTCTGGAAGTGTTACCATAAGCGTCGATGCCTATGACAATGATTGTGTGTCAAGGGTAGAGCTCTACAAGGATGGAGTTCTTTACGCAATGGATAATACTACTCCTTTCAGCTTCTACTGG
>JACAEJ010000022.1 GCA_013388925.1 Nitrososphaerales archaeon | reverse complement strand
GTACACTTGTGAGACCAGCATGGCAGAGTTTTACTATAAAACCTGTGAAAAACTTGGTCGAGAAGTTGCGGAAGTGAGACATATGTCAATAAGACACTCTAAGATGTCGATATTGGCTACAGATGAGCGACTTACACGCATTGCAGGAGGCTTAAAGTGTATTCACAGAGGCAAACTCTCTCTAGCAGATGCCTATATCTTGGCAGTCGCAAAAATGCTAGGAGGAACCTTAGTTACAACAGATCCTCGGCTTTTAGAGATTAAATTGGCGCAAACCAGATTGCTTAAGATTCCTTAAATATTATGAAGTACAATTATTACTATTTGTGACTCCCAAATTATTTGTTTCTATTAAATCCAAAAATGCTCAAGAATCTCCCTGCTTTAGCTGGGAAAGTGTCAACATTGAGGCATTGATGGGTTTAGAGGAAATCGCTTCTACAATTCAGAGATGAAGAAGCCCAGCACTATCAAGACTCCAACTACTGTTACTGAAGTTACTACCCATAAGCTCCTCTGTGGACCTATGCCCCACTTTGCGAATGTATATGTGATAATTGTGGCTAGGGCAAAGACCAGCAGAGTCAGTACTCCGTGCCCTACCCAATGGTGGGAGAAGGTCGTCTTGAGCCACTGCATCACACTGGGAGTTGTCTCTTTGACCACGACAAGCAGTGATGTGAACAGTACACCAGCCGCCAGTCCGATCGTCAGTGCAGATAAAAGCCTTCTTTCTTTGGCGAAACTAGCCACCGGCCTTCACCATCCATGAATACTTGGCAGCGATGGAGATCAGCCCTCCCATGGACTCTAGGGCTATTCCTCCAACAACTACGATGACGACCAGAGCAATCAAGAACTTCTTCATGCCAATATCTCTCGTAGCCAACGCATTAGAAAGACCGTAAACGTACAAAGGCAGCGTTGTAGCGACCAACAGACCTATGTAAAAGATGTGCTCCTTGGTCTCCATGACGACACTGTGAGCGTATGGCATTGCACCGGCATTTATTACCGCTTTATCTATAGGGTAATATTGGATATACCAAAATCCACCGGTCAACCATGCTATCCATACTACTGCGGCTATTGCAAGGCTTAGGAGCTTCACTGTTCGAACATCGACCTGATCCTTTCTCAGCTCTGCAAACAGCCATACACCGCAGATCAACGCTAAAAGACCGAAGAATGCATGGGTGCCTACCATGATTTCATCTAGTGGAAGCATGCGCCGTCTATAACAACATTATATTTAATTCTTTCTAGTGACGAACGTTTTATTAAATAGATTTCAACTCTAGTTCAGATAATCACAAATCTATTAAAGGCAACCCCAGATGTTATTTCCATGTACAACCTGAAAAGACTGAAGAAGAAGGGAATATCTCCAGTGATAGCATCGATAATACTCATAGCCATCACAATAGCCATAGCAATCGCGGTTGCAGGGTGGGTCTTTGGACTGTTCGGAGCATATGGAGGCGGCGCTGCCATAAAGGTCGTAAGTGTGACGTATGGTGGCACTGTAGACGACGATATAGATATAGAATTTGCGAATTCTGGAGCTACAGATGACTCGGTCACCTCGATAGACAATATCGGAACAGTGACCGTCACCAACCCAGCCACTACAACAATCCCACAAAATGATCCAAGTACAATTCTAACATTCGACCTTTCCGGCGATCTTGTAGTTGGTCAGACATACACACTAACAATCCACCTAGGTTCTGGTAACATTATCGTACATGCCTTCAAAGCCTAAGAGACATCAATCAATACAAGCACAACAAGACGTAGAAGAAAGGTAGGGCACATAATCCCTACTTCTATTTATTATATTAACCCTATTTGAGTGGTATCTACTGCTAATCTTATTCCCAGCCTTTATCTTAACAGCATATTTATTCAAGAATCTCTATCATGATTTGAATAGGAGGGCATGGCTCAATTACTTCCTAATTGGCTACACCATTGCAATCATTATTTTCGTGTTCGCATCTATCCCGTACCATGATACCCTATCGCCATCCTTCTCTTGTTCATCCTTGTTTCAATTCCTTACCATATGCCTCTATGAAACCTTATTCACAAAGATTTAAATTCATTTTAATTCTATTTGACCTTAGCGAGCTTCATGGAAAGTGAAAGTGTAACCTTAGAAGAAATATACAAGGAAATAAAAGCGATTAACGACAGGCTTGATTTCCTAGAAGACTTAATCGAAGAGGTCATAGTGAAGGAGCTACCAAGAGTGAAGCTAAGCGAAATAGAAGTTGAAGAGATAAAAAAATCCATTAGTGAAATGAAGAGCGGCAAGTGCTCGACTTTAGAGGAAATTAGAAGTGTCTAGGTACAAGATACTTATACATAGAAGGGTTGTCAAGTTTCTAAAGAACTCTATGGACAAGAAGCTGAAGAATAGGATGAAGGAGTCTATCGAAAAGCTTGTTGACTACCCCGTAATTCTCAGGGAGTTTGATGTTGAGAAGCTCGAAGGCATTGAGAGAACATATAGAATAAGACTAGGGGAATACAGGGTCATTTTTTATGTGGATAAAAGGCAAAAGACAATATACGTGACTCATGCTGGAAAACGGGAATCGATATATGAAGACTGATTTGGGTTTCTCTACAACCCTATGCTTGGGTCCAATCACAATCCTTTTTTACTCAACTGCTCAAGTATTTGAGTGGTATCTACTACCTATCCTATTCTCGGCTCTCTTTGAGCCTTGCTTTTTTAGGCTATGGGAGTTCATATAGAAGGCTTTGAAGGATTTAAGGCTTGATTCTTAATGGTAGACAGAAAATCACCTTCCCCATAATCTTGCTCAATCACATTTATAAATGCTCAACATAAAGATTTATCTTAGCGCCTATAAAGGTTCTAATTTCTACCAAGCAATCATGGTTCGAACCTTCTGTGGCCCGAACCTCACTTATTTATTTTGTCACCACCTAACAAATGAATCGTCTGTGGTTGTTCGGACGTATTTGGTGGGCAACATCAACCTTAAATAACAAATCCATTAATCGTTTCTCATGGAGTATCAGGTTTATACCAAATATTATCTTGAGACAAAAAAGTTCCTAAAGGGTCTTGATCATCACGGCACATTTGCTAAAGAGCTCAATGAGGAGATAAAGAAGCTAGGAAAAGGTTGGAAAGTTAAAGGGATAACGTCTACAACAACCCGTAACAAGATACTATATACGGTCTTGTTCGAGAAAGAAGATGAAACTAAATAAACGGGATATTTGAAGATAAACAGATAACCATCCAGAAAGGAACCGAACTTCTCAAAACAGGTTACCGTATCGCTCAGCATCTTGTAGCTTCACGTTTCCAGCCAATTGGAGCACTTATAGAACGGCGAACAGAGACCAAATTACGGGGATGGGAATTTTCATGGAAACACGCCACCCGATTTAATCAGACAATGCTTGTTAAAAATATGCTTCAAGAGGAGATGCGATTCTAGACCCAATGGCTGGGGCCCGAGAATGCTAATCTATATATGAGGGTGCTTTAAGATTAATACTTGGGTAAAAATTTGAAATGTTATGAGCATCCCACACTTGATGCAGTTGGTGTTTGCTCTATATGTGGCAAAGGGATATGCGATAAATGCGAAGTCGAAATTGGGGGGAAACTTTACTGCAAGAGCGACGCGGACAAAACTTTCGGGACGCAAAGGGCGAAAGCCCCCACGGTCCCCGCGCCTCCGGCGATACCATCTCGCGCTGCTAAAGGTGGAGTAGGGCCGCTCCCATTCGTTGGGATAATCTTTTGTATACTGGGCCTATTCATATTCCCGCCAGTATTCTGGTCGTTAGCAGTAATCGTAAGCCATATAGCTCAAAAACGTGTAACAGCACGACCAGATTACTCACGACTAGATTACCTCATTTGTGTGATTCCGGAAGCGGCTGGTGCATTGCTACTAGTTTGGTGGGTATTTACGATGATACCACTAATTAGCCAATTCTTGGAATATATGTTTGGCCACTTTTGATGACCGGCCCACAGCGCTGGTAAATGGATAGGTGAGAACTCTACACAACGCATGGGTATATCAGGTAGAAACTCTGCTTGCACAGAAGCTAATGGAAAGCGGCGAGTACGATAGATATGTCGAACAAATCTTATCCGAAACGCTCGCTTTGGTAACCTTTTATCTCTTGTGAAGCGATATGAGACAGTCAGTTAGTCAAACTCTTCAGGCTTTTTCATTCTGTTACCTTATCTTGAGAATTTCTTTAGCCTTTGCCAAGAACTCTTCCGCGCCCTGAGTGGTTTCTATTGCTCCGGCTTCGGAGAACTTTAGACCGTAATCCGCTTCCTGCCTCAGTTCCATCCCCTCCTCAAATCGACCAATCAAATCTCTCCCCACATCGTTCACGAAAAGTTCTCTGATGGCGACCAATAAGGCGTAATGACTTTTTCTCTCTGAAACCCCGAAAATAGAGTAACGCTCTGGCACTGTGGAACATGGAATAGTAGGCCTGAATTGTTGCCCACTTGAAATTCTTATGCTCCAGCGAATCCTCAGCATCCTTTAGGTCTGCTTCTGCTCCTTCAATCTCTCTCAGGATCATGTTTCTTTTTGGCGTTATCCTGAGCAGTTTTCTTTCTGCTAGGAGTTGCGCGAATTCTGGAGTCATCCCGTCTCCCATAAGACAATACCTCTTTCTATATTCCCGTACAGCGGTTTATCTTCTCTCTTCAGCTTGACGAGTTCATTCGCATCCACAATTATCGGCGCAATCTTTCGCTCATTCTTCCGATTGAACTCGCTGATCTTTCGCCTGACTGAATCTTTCCCGGAGGTGAGGATCAACAAATCAAGGTCACTTTCCTTCACATCAGTCCCCTGAGCGGCACTACCAAAAAGGATGATCTTTCTGCAGTACTCCTTCACCTGATCTAACAGTTGTCTCAAAGTGTAGACGTTCACAAATATCTTGAATTGTTGCACCGCAGGATCTTTTGTATTGAGCCTATAGAATATCATTCGCCCTTTCCTTTCTCTAATGAGAAAATCCAAGTCAGCCAGCAGCCTCAAAATCTTGTTGGCTGAGCCCGTACTCACCTCAGTCTTTCTAATCACCTCCCGCTCATGATATTCCTGCATCGGGTTGGCGAGAAAGAGTTCAAACACCACCATAAAGGTGGGCGTGATGAATTCTAATTTTTTGAGCATGTGCTCACTATTTTAGAATTCAAACTATTTAAGCTTCTCTGCCTTGGCTAGACAGAGAACCAGTCTCGGCAAATACATTATCTCCCTAGAAAAATAGATTTCGAAGATTGAAGAAAAATATCTTGCGAGTGTAGAGATTCCCGAAGCCTATTGCTGGTAGATCTTATCGTAATTATATGAAGGGGATGGTTGAACTTGGATTGGTGACGGTAGAAGGATTTGGCAGATGGAGAAGATATGAGATCATCGCATAAAGCCGGTTGTTTTTGGGATGAAGAGATTTTACGATCCTTATTCTGTGCAACAGCTCATCTTGCTGACATCTTTATAGAACGATTGAGCGGTCAACTTTATCCCTTCAGAGAAGCAGAGAATAGACTCATAAAGTGATGATTGAAAGTGTTATAAACAAAATTTAGTTACTTAGGTAATCAGTTACCTAGGTAACTTAAAAAACTAGATATTTACTTCAAAAGCCTCACGGCTTCTCTCAGTATTGGGTCTTCGATCCAGTAATAGCCATCTTTTTCTTCTACCATCATGAGGGGTGAGGGTCTTGAGGGTGTCTCTGAGAACCTTGCTGTTAGTGTCCAGTTCCCGTTTCATCTGATTCCATCTTGCTCCTACAGCCGTCATCCTAAGCGCCTTGACATAGAGGTCCCTTCGTCTATTAGTCAAGAAGTTGTCGATCTCAGCTTGCAAAATCTTGGACCCCTCCTTGATAGTCTCCTTCAAGGCCTCTTCATGTCGAAGTCTTCTTATGCAACGAAAGTTGCCATAATGGGTCAGCCAGCCGACGTACCCGTTAAGCTTCTCCACGGCCTCCCCGATTTCTACACTGCTTACACCGATATGTTTGTGTTCTTTAAAGCCAGCCATGAGAAACTCCTTAGACAATTCGGCAGGAAACGTTTTCAGGAGAACTTTGGCCGGACTTCTCCCATATAACGGTGATGCCGAGTCTGGATCGACGAGCCCCTTTAGAATACCTATGTATGAACCTGAAAACACTATCTTCAACTCTCTATGCGTATCCCAAGCACTCTTTAAGAGCTTCAACAGGTAGGGCGATGATACGTCCTGTATCTCATCGAGGACTACCACCTTATCCTTTACTCGCGAGAAAGCGTCCTCGACAACCTTAGTCCACTTAATGTGGAATAGCTCCAAGTTTATGCCAGCTTCTTCGAGTCTAAAACCAGATTCCGCCAGCAACTTCCTCGCGAGATCCTCGATACCTCTTGCGCCCAACAAATTTATGTATACTCCGCCATTTTCCTTGGCGAAAGTTTTGATCAAGCTCGTCTTACCTGTCATTCTTTTCCCCATGACGATTATCCACGAGCCTGAGTCGACTAAGCG
>JACAEJ010000019.1 GCA_013388925.1 Nitrososphaerales archaeon | reverse complement strand
GTATAGATGGGGATAAAGTAGACATCATGGTCGCCTATTCGATATAAGATATTGTCACCTATGCGGGGAGGAACAGGAATAGATAACTGCAATCTCTTAACCTTAAACTCGGGGTTCTTCTCCAAAGCCTCTAAAATTGCTGTTGGGCCTAGAAGCTTGGTCTCAGCTTCTAATGACACCTTATAGAAATTCATCTCCCCAAAGTTCTCATAATCATTGCGCACAACCATGTAACCTGCCAAGTTTCTTCCCAGAGCTCCCCTAAGCTCTAAGGATAATAGGCCAACGAATTCAGGCGCTTCGAAGCTAGGGGGCTTTGCAATTATATAGTAGGTATCCAGCCCTTCAGGCACTTCAAAGAACTCTTTTCCAACGAGGTATGTAATGGGATCTGTCACATGAAAGTAGTTATACATGTTTACACGCCACTCGAACAGCTCCTCGGGGTATCTGAGCTGATTCTTCAGCCATTCTGGCACCTCGGTGGTAACGTAATCGCTGTAGACTACCTTGAAAAGCTCGCTGAAGTAATCATCCCCAATTATGAGGAGCTGAATACTACCACTGTAGATATCGATTAGGGAGTAACCGACAAGCCTCATAAGAGGATTATCGCCACTCCAAGGAACATTCTGTGTGCCGAGGCGAACAATTAGAGGCATGAGCCAGTAAGTATCTTCTCCATCTGTTACTGGAAGCATATCCACAAATTCTTCATAGAATTTATACTCGAAGTAGGGAAAGAGTAGTTGCATTCGATCATAGACATCCCTAAAGCGCATTATATGCATAGCAGTATCACGGTAAGCCCAGAAGAAGTTCATGTCAAAGAGCCAACTCAATGGTGGTGAGACGTCTAGACCTCCGTCTCCTGTATAGAAGGCTCCACCAAGCTCATCACTTCGCTCTCGACCAACAGGATAGGTAACCCATGCTTCTTCCAGAAGCCCCCCTTCACCATAGTATATCCTTCTCTGTTCAAAGAACTCGGCTGTATCTACTATCTCACCCTTATGAGCATCTAGGATAAGGAAACCAAGTGGTACATGAGTGTAGTGTAGATGTGTAGCATACCAACGGTCTTCTGGGAGGACTGTGGCAGGCAGGATGGGTGCCATAGAAGCACTCCAATACAGGGTATTGTTAAATCGAAGGATATCCGAATCCTCGAAATCTAGGTAGGGAATCAACCCTATTTCAGGCTTGAGCTTGTCAAAGGTTGCATCCCAGTCCCATAAGCGTATGTTGTTCAGAAGGTCTCGATGCTCACTAGCGTAAGTGCTTATCTGCTCAGGGGGGACAACTTTAATGCTGAAGTTATATGGCAACTCATTTACCCCACCGAGCTCAGCCAAGTATCTATTCACCGCTATCTGTTGAGTTGTATAAGGTCCCCGCCACTCCTCTTTCCTAGCATCTGCAATGCTATGGTTGATGACTACGGCCGAGCTTACAATCAAGATTATTATGGCAATCGCTACAACTCTAAGGAAGATGCGGCGACGTGTGAGAAGACTTAATCCCTTACCTTTGAAACGATCCAATACGGCGAAGATTGTGAAGAGGATACCAGTAGCTGCAAAGCCAGCTATCACGTATTTTGTGTTATAATCGATAAAAGAAGGGAAGAAAGAATTGATGAATATCCAAAAGGCTGCCAAGGCTGCCAAGGCCTCTAAGAGTGTAATGAAACGGATGATCTCCGCTCTATCTATAACTACCTCTACTCTTCTAGATAACAATGATAGTCGGAATAAGAGACTACTATAGAAGGCTAGGTGAGTTATGCCTACCAAGATCAATAGGCGTATCCCTAAAGCCCCCAAGATCGGTGGAACGATAAGGGTCAACGATGGAATGAGAAGTATAACATTCGCTTCAGCATAACTCATGTCGAAGGATGGGGTGATGAAGGGCAATCCAAAAACTCTCCAGATCTGGTTGAGGCTTGGATCCCAACCTTGCATCATGGCGTATAGACTCATGCCAAAGGTTAGGTTCATGAAGAATAGCATCCCTACTAGCACTTTTGTGGCTTGCCACAAGGCAAAATTGACGGGCGTGAGTTTGAAGGACTTGAAGTCCTTGTAACTAGTTGGTATAGCCTCTGGCACCCCTCGTTCACGTACAAACCTTAGACCAAGATGAATAAGCCACCAAGTCAGCGACCTTCTGTTCTTAAAGTCCAGCCTGACAAGTGCTATGGTTGATAGAACTAGACCTCCTAAAATTTCAAAGTAGATCGGGCGAATGAAGAGATCTCCGAACTCTGCCATGTTCAGCCAGAACCAGACAAATTGCCCTCCGACCGCCCAAATCACGAACAAAAAGACTATTCCTGTGAGTAGCAACCGTATCCAACGTGAGCGATGCTTTGGTGCCTCTTCTGATGAGCCATATTCTTTGAAGTAATCAGAATTCATCAAGAATCTAATATGCAATCTTTTTTATTCAATTTAATAAATATTGTCATATATATTTGCTTAGAAATGATAATGCATTCTTGATACTTAGAAGTGCAGACTTAAGATTAAACTGTAATGCAATTAAACTATATAGGAAGACATAATTTTACTTTACTCTTCCTCCTAAAAGATCTTCATACACCTTCCTCATGTGATAAGCCACTTCGGCCGATTCTTCACTTAAGCTACACCTACAAGCTTTACATTTCGTGCAAATAATCCATCCACATTTTGCACACACTTCAGCCTTATTAACGCTAAACTTCTCTCCACACTTAAAGCAGTAAACTTCAGGCTTTGCCAAGAACTTAAGATAATTTTCAATCAGCCTAGAGACAGGAATCCTTCTTTCACTTGCAATCTTCTTAGCATCTTTTAACACATTTCTATCAATCGATACAGTCAACTTCGTCTTTGGATCTTTTGATGTACTCATACGTCCAAGTATGTAATGCTAAGTATTTAAAATGACAGGAATCTTAAGCCCTACTTTCCTCTTAATCTCTCCAAGAATCTTCTTGGTATGAGTGAAATCTTTTTCCATGATAACATCTTCTTGTACCATACAAACCATGGGGTATCTAAGAAGCCAATTATGTTCTTGCTTATTATCTGGCCTGCTATCAACAGTTCTATTGGCATTACCCCATAGAAAGCTATCGTTACAAAGATTATGCTATCTAGGGTCAAGTCTAAAACATCACTCGTAAGACTTCTTAACACTATATTCTTTTCATACTTCTTCTTGAGCCAAGCAAAAACATGTGCATCCAAATTCTGACAGATTAGAAAAGCTATCCAAGAAGCTACAGTTATTCTCAAAGATAAGCCAAATAAATTCTGCCAAGCTTCCTCAAACTGAAAGAATGGAGCTGGACTCAAGCTATTGACCATGGCTATGAATGTAACTAACAATACTTGAGTTATGAAAGCTATGAAGATAGCAAGATGGGCTTTTGCTTTACCATATGCCTCATTTATCATATCTATAGCTTGAGCTATGAATGGGTAGATGAATACTGCAGCAGGAGCAAAAAATTGATAGAACCCTAAATCAAAGTTTATTATTCTACTTGCGATTATCTGTGATGCTCCCAAGTATATTGTGTAGAATGCAGTCAATGCAGCAAATCCATAATTCTCATATTTCTTGACTATGTAACTACTGGCATAAGTCACTATTGTTAAACTTATTGCCCAGTATAACCAGACTATCAACTCAGCTCCCCAATACTTATACGTAAAAGTATGTAATCATAAGTATTTAAAAAATATGGGTTGAACGATTTTTATCTATAATTCGTCTAGTTACCTTAATGTAATGGTTCATAATATTCTTTGAAGTTACGATTTTTCTTTTTCCATCAAATAGAAAGCGACATAGGCTATTATTGATACCAATATAAAGAAGAATATTAAACCAGTGCCAGTTATCATAATATATGATTGTGGATACAAAAGGCTGTATATGCCCCAAGTAGCAATCATAAAAATCATTGTAATTAGTACAGATGCACCCAATGCCTTCAACATAATTTTCGTTTTTTCCTCAGACACTAAAACTCCTAGAACACCGATAAATAGACCAACAAAGAATATTATGCCTCCCCAATATTCCCACTCGTACCCTATAGACAAATACCCATAAACTAAAAGAAAACCACCGGCAACAAGCAATAAGAAACCAAGCATTAGAGTTGGCGATTCATAAAATCACTTATGCTTATACTTCCAGTTATATAACACTTTTAACTCAGAAAGGGTGTACTTCATCGCTACTGACATAAAATTAGACCTGCTCTACTACAGCGTTAAAAACCATTTTAGCCTCTGTCTAATTTCTGGACAAGGAGTATCAAAAATTAGGATAAAATACGCAGCGTTCTGATATTACATCAAAAGATGATGTCAGAATGGAGAGGGAAATTAATAGAAAAGCGTTAACCTATAGTGTTGTAGCAGTGCTTTTAGCAGTTCTGCTTGCCACAGCAACGTATTATGGCATGGACATTCAACCCATCTTCCAACCAGTTTCTCCACAGCTTAAAACTTTCTCAAGTTATTATGAGCTAAAGAACTTTCTCAGAATGAATATGGGAGAAGCAAGACGCTCTGAAGGGTTCTATGCACTCGACACTCTAGTTAATGGCTATAAGTCTACAGCCGAGTATTCAACCACTAACATCCAAGTTGCTGGTGTGGATGAATCTGATATCGTCAAAAGTGACGGGGAGTACTTATACGTAGTTTCAAGTTCTAATATTTTTATATTAAAGGCCTATCCTCCTGAGCAAGCTGAAATACTCTCGAAGATAAATCTAAACGAGACCTATAGTTTAGAAATTTATTTGAATGGAGACAGACTTGCTGTTCTAGGATACCATTACCAGTACTATTATCCTTTGCCAGCCATTCTTGAATACATCAATATGCCTTATTTGTACACTACTGAAGAAGCCTTCATCAAGGTTTATGACATATCGGATAGAGAGAACCCTGTTTTAAGGAGAACTGTAAGCTTGAATGGAACTATTTCAGGCTCGAGGATGATAGGCAACTACGTCTATATTGTGTTCAATCAGCCAGCTACACTCCCAAGCAATAATGGGACAGACTTTGAAGTGAACTTGCCGAAGATAGCCACTAATTACACAATTGAAGAAGTGCAACCAAGTGAAATAAGCTATGTTGCTGTTCCAAACCCCTTCTACTATTTCACAACAATCATAGCTGTTAATGTTCAAGATGATGCACAAGAGCCAACTTTTGAGTCAATTCTAACAGGAGTAGCATCAAACATATATGTCTCATTGAACAACATATACTTAGTAATTCCTAACACGAACTGGTTGATTTTCAGAGCTGATGAAGCGAATGAAGAAACTCTGATCTACAAGATAAGGTTGGATGAAGAAAAGATAGTCTTTGAGGCTGAAGGCTCAGTTTCAGGCTACGTGCTCAACCAGTTCAGTATGGATGAATATAATGGATTCTTCAGAATAGCAACGACAAAGTGGACGAGCATTGGTCCTGAGAACAATCTATACGTATTGGACATGAACCTAAATATCATTGGAAACCTAGAGGGCTTTGCTCCCGAAGAAAGAATATACTCGGCAAGATTCATTGCTGACAGATGCTATCTTGTAACTTTTAGGCAAGTGGATCCATTTTTCGTGATAGATTTAAGTGATCCAATAGAACCGGAGGTCTTGGGCTTTTTGAAAATACCTGGCTACTCGAGCTACCTCCATCCCTATGATGAGGATCATATAATAGGCGTGGGCATGGAAGAAAGCAAAGTAAAGCTATCACTTTTCGATGTTACTAACGTTACTTCTCCAATAGAAAAGGCAAAGTTCACTATTCCAGGAGATTGGTCTAACACACAAGTTCTATACGATCATAAGGCATTTCTGTTTGAAAAATCAAAGCAATTTCTAGCCTTTCCAGTTTCGATTTGGTTCAATGTAAATGGTTATGTATACAATGACAATTGGCAAGGTGCATATGTTTTTGATCTGTCATTAGAGCAGGGGTTTGAACTTAAAGGCAATATAACTCATCAAAGCAATGGATACGAATACAATCTAGAAGTTAGTAGAATCTTATACATTGACGATGTACTCTATACAGTATCAGGTGGGAAGATAAAGATGAATAACCTGGAAGATCTATCATTGATAAAAGACATCGAACTTCTCTAACCATCAGCTTGCATTTAGCATAAGAAAAAGAGAATACGTTGAGTCAAAATGCAAGGATTGCCCTGATCTACAAATTTGTGGTGGATGCCCACGAACTTCAAAAAGACAATTACATATGCGCTGAAGCCCAGTAGAGTCCTAATTTTATAGTAATTTAATTCATAAAACTCATGATTATGACTTTGAAGATAATGCGAATTTTGATGCTCACTTTCTAGTCGATTGCTAACATAAAAATCTTAGAAGCGATAGACTTATATTCTACGACAAAGTCGTAGATTTAAAAGTTGGAGCTCTATGGTAAGAAAACCATCTACCATGCAAGAAGAATACCTTGAGTTGATCTATAGGTTAGAAGAGAAAGAAGGGGTTGCTAAAACAGGCAGGATAGCTCAAAAGCTAAAGGTAACTCTTGGAACTGTTACTAATACGATAGCAAATCTTGAGAAAAAGGGTTTTCTCATTCATAAACCTTACATTGGAATACAGCTAACTGAAAAAGGTCGCGAGATAGCTTTAGAAATTCTAAGAAGGCATAGACTCTCAGAAAGGCTACTTGCCGACGTTCTGGAAATTCCTTGGAGTGCAACCCATGATATAGCATGTAAATTTGAGCACATTATTAATGAAAATGTAGCTGAAGCCATAGAGAAATCCCTTAAATATCCTAAGACCTGCCCTCACGGAAATCCAATACCCACAAAGTGTAAGCGGGTGGTGGAAGAGAAATCAGAACCCTTGACCACCTTTAATCCTAAAGAAAGTGGCACAATAATCAAGATACAAGAAGAGACATCTGAGGTATTAGAGTACCTTGCTAGGTTGGGACTAGTGCCAGGGGCGTCGATAGAAGTTGTGGAAAGAACTTCTTTTGACGGTCATATGACTGTCAGAGTTGGCGGAGCCAATCATATGTTGAGCAGTTCAGTGGCGTCTATCATCTGGGTCAAGAGATCATATTGATAAGGTGGCTGTTGCATGGAAAGACGAACGAAATTTGAGGGTTCAGAACTGCCTTTGACTGCTCTGAGGAACGGGGAGACCGGAATCGTAACTTCTATAAAAGCAGGCCGTGGAGAATGCTGGGGATTTAAGAGACGACTTATGGATATGGGTTTAACCCCCGGTGCTGAAGTAGTGGTTGTAAAATCAGCCCCTTTCTTAGGTCCATTAGAAGTTACTGTTAGAGGTTCAAGGCTCGCTTTAGGTCGAGGTATGGCTGAAAGAATTCTTGTGGTAAGGAAAAAAGGTTGTCTAAGAGAAAATTAACTATCGCACTGGCTGGAAACGCGAATGTTGGAAAATCTGTCATATTTAACCATTTGACAGGCTTGCATCAACATATTGGGAACTGGCCCGGGAAAACAGTTGAAAGAGCTGAAGGAACACTCCACTTCAAGGGCTACACAATAGACATTATTGATCTGCCCGGAATTTATTCGCTTTCAACCTATTCTTTAGAAGAATTGGTCTCGAGAAAGTACATAGTTGTCGAGAGGCCAGACATCGTGATAAATGTTGTAGATGCTTCAGTTCTTGAGAGAAACTTGTTCTTCACATTACAGCTAATAGAACTCGAAACTCCATTAATCATAGCATTGAACCAGATGGACATTGCAAAGAAAAAAGGTATTGAAATTGAAACAGAAAAACTGGAGAAGCTGTTAAGTATACCAGTATTGTCAACTGTTGCAATAAAAGGGGTCGGTATTTCCAAGCTTTTGGAAAAAGCCATAGAGATAGTTGAAAAAGAGGAAAAACCGAATCCAGTTGAAATAAAGTATGGAGAAGAAGTTGAGAGCAGGATTGCAAAACTTACAAGAATGGTTGAGGAGATTCAATTTTGGTATCCACCAAGATATGTGGCCATCAAGTTGCTAGAAGGGGATGAAGAAATATCGAGAGAAGTTCAAAGGATAGCCCCCAAGATTATATCTACAGCAAAAGAACTTGCAACTGAAATCGAGGAACTTCATAGTCACTCTTGTTCGACTGTAATAACTTCTGAAAGATACGAAATAGCAGGGTGCATTGCCAGAGAGGCTCAAAAGCTTGTCCCTCCCATAAAGCCTCCAATAGAAGAAAAGCTACACAACTTAACAACCCATAAAACCTTGGGATATCCGATTATGGTCGTTTTGCTACTCTTGGTTTTCTATTCCATATTTGCTTTTGGAGGTTATACTTCAGAATTGTTAAATGACTTCTTTTATAATTTCGAATCTTTCTTTAAAGGACTATTTGGAACAGGGGTAGCAGGAGAACTGGTCTGGGGCGGAATTATTGAAGGGATTATAGCTGGCATCACTATAGCCTTGCCTTACATTACCCCTTTTTACCTCATATTAGGCATCTTAGAAGACTCAGGATATCTTAGTCGAATCGCATTTCTGATGGACAACATTATGCATAAAATTGGATTGCATGGGAAAGCATTTATTCCAATGATGCTCGGCTACGGCTGCAATGTCCCAGGTATATTGGGATGTAGAATAATAGAAACAGAAAGGGAGAAACTCCTCGCCGCTTTTGTCACTACTTTAGTGCCCTGCGCTGCACGGACAGTCATAATACTTGGCTTGGTCGGACATTATATAGGCATTCAATATGCCCTGATTCTATATGTAATTGATCTACTGATTATTTTCTTTCTAGGAAGACTGGCATTTAAAACTCTGCCAGGCGAGCCGACTGCTCTAATCATAGAAATGCATGATTATAAAGTACCTCATCTGAAGACTGCTCTCAAGCAAACATGGTTCAGAGTGGCTGATTTTATAAAAATAGCACTTCCTCTGATAGTCTTGGGAAGCCTTGCGATAAAGCTCGCAGAAGTTTTGAACTTACTGGAACCAATTGCAACTGTGCTCAGTCCCATAACAGTCATGTGGCTAGGATTGCCTGCCATTACCGGAATAACACTAATTTTCGGTGTGCTGAGAAAGGAGTTGATGCTGATTATGCTTGCCACTCTTCTAGGAACAACGAATTTTGCACTAGTTCTGACACCAGTTGAAATGATTGTGTTCACTTTAGTGGCGATGTTTTACATACCTTGTATGGCAACGATTGCCGTTCTAGTTAATGAATTTGGCTGGAAGAAAGCCCTTTTTATAACAGCGTTTGAGATAGTCTTTGCAATAACCATAGGTGGAGTTGTGCTAAGAGTATTAACTTTGGCTGTCTGATGAGGCACTCCTCACCAAATCTAGGCAGGAAGCGAACATAAAAATCATAAGAAATCTAGTTAATAATTTACTAAGTTGGGATGCCCTACAATACATTTCTCTTGGGATTTAAGAGCTGCAAGCCAAATAGAAAATTAACTATGAAATCTTTTGAAGAGGATTGGTCTTCTACAAGCTTGCTTCCTTCCATTCTCGGTAGGTATTATAGTCCACATACTCTTTATGGGAGTTTTCGATCTGGAGTTTCACAGGAATGGACCTTTCCCTTTTCTTTTCAATTTCCTTTGTAACCGTGAATATGTAGGATTCGCTACCAGCACCAGAACCATAACTGGTCATAAGTATGCGGTCACACGGCTCAGCTACATCAAGAACAGCTGCTAAGGAAGTAGGGCTGGAACCAGAATAGAGATTTCCTATGTATTTGACTACCAACCCATGCTCAATCTGCTCCTTTTCAAAACCTACTTCTAGGGCAGCAAGGTAGGGATACCTGGCATTGGGTGAATGACAAGCCACAAAACGGATATCCTTTGGGGATAGCCCACTTACCTTCAGGGCTGTCTTCATGGCTGTTACAACATGTTTAAAGTAAGCAGGCTCTCCTGTGAACCTCCCACCATGTCTTGGATATTTTTGCCCCTCCCGTCGATAAAAATCTGGTGTATCCGAGGTATATGGCACGTAATGGTCTAGAGTTGCAATAACGCCCCTCTTTCCGAAGAGAAAAGCGGCGGCACCTGCACCCACTGTAAAATCTAATGGGTCGTTTCTTTCGGCTTGAGAATTGTCGGAGCCTATGACCATAACATACTCCCCTCCAAAAGTGGGGTAAGCTACTAAAGCAACAGCATCAATGAAGAGGTCTGTGGCTGCTTTACATGCAAACTGGGAGTCTATGCCTCCACTAAAGAAACCGCCTTCATATTCTTCACCAAGTTGTAGCGCTTGACAGACCGTGGACATGGAAGGTTTAACAGCATAGGGTGAGGACTCCGAGCCTACAAAACATTTTTTCACATATCTACAATCAACACCTGAATGGATCAAGGCCCTCTTTCCGGCTTCTACGGAAAAAGTGGCTGTGTCCTCATCTACAAAAGGTACAGTTCTTTCTCCGACTCCTAAGCCTGATTCATCTTCACTCTTTATTCTAAACTTTGGTAGATAAACCCCGTAACCAACGATTCCGTGACCTTCACTTGTATTTTGGGAAATCTTTACGTATTCTTGGTAGGGATAATAGTCATCCTCAAAGCTAAAGTTGAGGCTTGAGTAGTAAATTAAACCTTGGGAACCATCAGTGTAAAGACGTCTAAACCTAGGTATAACGCCTTTCCCTACGAATCGAGTAACGTCTAACTCTTCTTTAGGTGGAATATAATCAGTGATTTTTCCTGGAACTCTCGTCCCATCGTCAAAAGAAATTATGCCTGCCATATAAGATCCCATATGAAGAAATTCATTCACGGGTTTGCGAATAACACTCCCTCCAGTAAGGTTTCCTTTATTATAGAAGTAGTCCACAAAATTCATATGACTCCTTCTGCCCTCTGTGTTACAGAAGAATTTTGGTGGGAAGTAGGTTTTACCACAGTCCGCACATTTTGAAGCTTGAATCCTGTAATCGATAAGAATCTTTCTTCTTGTGACAGGCTCGCTCATGGAATATCCCTCGCTAAAATATGAACAGTAGCTATCCCACCGGTTCCTCCAATGTTATGGCAAAGAGCTAGGTTCAGGTCTCCATCTACTTCCACTTGGTGTTTACCAGCTTCTTTTCTCAACTGTTTAAAACTTTCATAGATCTGCCTTACCCCTGTAGCACCTACAGGGTGACCATCAGCCTTGAGCCCCCCACCCGAGTTTACGATAAGTTCTCCACCATCTTTAATGTAAGGTATGTGTTTTGAACCACTTTTATAACTCTCATATATGCCCTTCCAAGCCTTGCCCTTCTCGTAGAATCCTGAGTCCTCTAAAAACATAGCTTCTTCAATGGTAAAGCAATCATGAACCTCTGCAATCTGAAGATTCTCTATGGATAAGTCAGCTTCTATCAAAGCCTTAC
>JACAEJ010000048.1 GCA_013388925.1 Nitrososphaerales archaeon | reverse complement strand
GGAGTAAAGTTCATCGATGTAGAAAATGTGATAAAGCAGACCCTTGAAAAAGATGGCTATGATAAGTACTACCTGACGGGTTTTGCTCATAGCGTAGGCCTTTTGGTGGAAGAGGATCCCATAACAACCATTCTGTCTGCCCAGAGGCAGTACAAAGTGGTTGAGAACATGACCCTTGCCTTTGTCCACGCCCCTTTGATGGTGTCAGGTGTAGGCTCTTTAAAGTGTGAGGATACTTTCTTGGTGAAATGGAACCAAGTTGAACCTCTAACAGAGTATAAGTGCGAAGACTTTAGCTGAACAATCTATCATTCAGCAACAAAAAAGGTGAAGGGCTAGCGTTTAACCTTCTCTAATCTTCTATCGGCATCATCCCAGTTCGCAACATTCCACCAATTGTCGACAAAGGCCCCACGATCGTTCTTGTACTGCAGATAGTAGGCGTGTTCCCAAACATCTATTACCAGAATGGGTGTAGCCCCTTGGACCGCAAGGTCTTGATGCTTCTCCGCCTGTATTACCATGAGTTGGTTTAACACTGGATCATAGGCTAGAACCCCCCAACCCGAGGCCTCAACGGTCTTTGCGGCGATGCTGAGTTGCTGCTTGAAAGCGTCAAAGCCCCCAAAATCCTCGTCTATACTATCGGCCAAGGCCCCTCCAGGCTTTCCTCCACCACTAGGTCTCATGTTGGTCCAGAATATCGAATGGAGGACATGGCCTGAAGCATTGAAGGACAAATCCCTCACTGTAGCTTTTACATCGAAGCCTGTGAACCCCTCCTTTCGGGCCTTTTCGAGCTTCTCTAGGGCCGCATTGGCTCCGTTGACATAGCCCAAATGGTGCTTATCATGGTGGAACTTCATTATCTCCTTCGAGATTGTCGGTTCCAGTGCATCGTTTTTGTAAGGCAAATCTGGCAAAACGTATCTCTTTGGCATGAAGTAAGTTTAAGACTTCACAAATAAAAACTTTTAATAAATCTTAACTGAAATCACGATTTGGAATAAATCTTTAAAACCGCACTCGTTACAGTAAGAGCGATTTGCAGCACCCCCTTTATACTCTTGAAGGCAAACACTTGGATGGCTATGAGCTCCACATAGAAGTCAAAAGAAGACGTTGCATAGAGCAAAGGTACTTTGAGCTCTCCCTCATAAGGGAGGGCAGCAGATTTAAACCCCCCGCCTTTATTGGCATATACAGCTCTGGCCGAAGCTCCTTGAGAATAAGTGGCTGGATAGACGGGGACTACTACGAGATCATATCTTCTGATGGGGTAAAAATGAGCTTGGCAGAGTCCGCTCTTGACGTAAAACTCTTCAGGACCTTAGGCGACCTGATCCCACCAGGGGGTAGCATGATGGTGGCCTATGGCATGATCTGGGGCGAAAGCGATGTTCACAGGGATACAATTAGGGCCCTGAGCCTTGGGATACCACCCATAGCAACTCCCATAGGGTACCTTCTTTCCTACGCTGGGTGCTGGGCGAGTTTCAGAGACTGGTACATTCCAGAAGGGGGTAACGAAGGACCAAAGAAGCTTCAGGGCTTCAAGGCCATTGATCAGCATGATGCTAAGAGAAGGGCAGAGAAGGCGATAAGATTACTCGAAGAGTTCATCAAAAAGGCGCCCATCAACAGAGACCTAGGGCAAAAGGCAAGGGAAAGGGCTAAAGAAATCATGAACTTGCTATCATCATACAGTCAGCCAGATGTAGATGGATAGGTAGAGCATAATAAGGCTGAAGATCAAGGAGTAGGTTAGTTTAACGCCCTTCGATATGTTTAGACCCCCCGCAAGGAGGATGGCACTCCACACCTGCATTGGTATCAGGATTATTCTGGAAATCTGCAGGTAAGAGATAGAAGAATAGAGGTAGAGGGGTACAAAGCTAAGGGCCATCGTGGCGGCGAGCTCGAACTCTCCACCAAACTTCATCCTCGTTACAACTAGCGAATAGACTTCTGCAAGGGCAAAGCTCACCAGCCACCCCGTCATCAAAGTTGATAGAATCGGGTTCATGATATACTTGCCAGGGACTGATAGGAGAAATTGATTCGATCCAGAGTAGAAGTTTGCAAATGAACCTATAACCAGTGCAAGGATGGTTACGACTATGCAGCTCCACCTAGAGTGCGTAAGGCGCTTTAGGATGGGGGAGAGGGTTACAATAGACAGAGACCTGAGCATGAGGCTAATCTCCTCTTTGGCAATGGTTTTTATTCCCATCCTCTCCAACAGCCTCACGCCCCTTTCTGTTAGTGCATACCTTCTGTTATCGTCCCTTGTGACGAAGTCCTTAAGGTATGATAGGTGGTAGTATATCGAGCCTGTGCTCAGGTCTGATCCCTTCTTTATATCAGTGAAGCTGGCGCTCCCCTTCTCCCCAATGATCTCTAGAATCCTAACTCTTGCTGGACTGTTCGTAATTTCGGAGAGGTCACTATCCTTCATTGCTACTGTTTCTTCGATAGATTCTATGGAATGAGTATTTATCGGTTCTGATAAAAGAAAGGTGTATCCCTGTTTACGTTATGCCTATTATTGTCATGCTACATAAGAAAAGGTTAAAATAAACAGTCCACGAACGCACATTCTTATCGGATGGGTGCAGTGCAAGAAGTGAGGTTTGGATACAGCTTTACAGAGTATGACTCCCTGACTCAAGTGAGGGCAAGCGGGAGAGAGGTCGATATTTCTCCAAAGGATGCCAGAGAGATCTGTATTGTAATAAAGGACATGCCAATTGCCAGAGCGAAGAACTTCTTGGAGGACGTGATAGCCAAGAAGCAGGCGGTACCATTTAGGAGGTACAAGAAGGAGGTACCTCATCAGGCCTCCCAATTCAAGTTCCACTCTGGAGGCTACCCCAAAAAGGCTGCAAGAGAGATACTCAAGGTCATCATGAACCTCGAAGCCAACGCCGAGTTTAAGGGAATGGATGCGGAGAAGATGGTAATAGTCCACGCCGCTGCCTTGAGGGGCACGAAGGTGAAAAGATATATCCCTAGGGCTTTTGGTCGTTCATCACCGAAGTTCAATACCTTGGTTCACATAGAGATGGTAGGAAAGGAGGCCCTGTAGCATGTCAGCCACCAAGAACATAATGAAAAACTATGCCAAGAACGCTGAGTTGGACGAATTCTTGCAAAATGAGTTGGCCAATGCAGGGTACGGGGGAGTGGAAATCCTCAAGACGCCCATAGGAACCAGAATAACCGTCTCCGTGATAAGACCTGGCTTAGTCATAGGAAGGCGTGGCATGGGCATTAAGGGACTCACTTCCACTATAGAGCAGAAGTTCGGCCTGCCCAACCCTCAGGTTTCCGTGTTGGAGTTGGAAGTTCCTGAGTTGAATCCCATGGTCATGGCCAATAGGATAGCCCAGAACGTTATGAGGGGAGGGGCCTTTAGGAGAGCTGCCCTCTGGGCTCTAAATTCCATAAAGAATGCTGGTGCCATGGGTGCAGAAATAATGGTTTCAGGGAAACTGAGAAGCGAAAGGGCGCACCATGAAAAATATAGGGTGGGAGTGGTTCCCAAGAGCGGAGAGATGGCATCGAAGGCTGTGAGAGAGGCTACAACTCATGTTTTACTCAAGATGGGGCTTTATGGAATAAAGGTCAAAATCGCTTTAAGGGATGCGGTACCCTCAGAGGTGGAGATAGTAGAGAAGAGACCTGAAGAGACTCAAAAGGAGGGAGATGAAGGTGCCAAAGCTCAAGAGTGAAGAGCTGAGGAAGTTGAGTGATGAAGATCTTCAGGACAAGTTCTTTGAATTAAGGGCCGAATTGGTCAAGCTCAAAAGCGAATCTTCAAGAGGCACCCTGAAGAAGGAGACCGGAAAGATTCGAAGTACAAGAAGGGCTATAGCAAGGATACTAACGATAATTAATGAAAGAAAGCTTGGCCGATGAAATTACAAGTCCAAAGGTTTTATTCACCAATGAAAAGGTGAACAAAATCATCCTAAATGTATAAAGATAAAACCAGAATTGGGATTATACTCCTTCTTTCTCCACCTTGGTAATTTCTAGGTAAACTTTGTCTCCTACCTTCAACCCTGACTCCTCGTATTCCCTCATGTCAAACTTTACTATTGTTACTGTCTGCCTCGACAGACCCGTGAAAGTTCTCTGTAAGTTCTTCATAAGGTCCTCAATCGATGTGAAACTCATTGTGACATTTGGACTGAAGAATGGTTGGGAAGTGCTCTTCAGGTCTCTAGGCTCGACAAGGGCGACTAGAACATAAGGCCCTCCATCTGGTGCAGCCGATATTTCTGTGACTACATAATTTTTCTTCAACATTACCTCCTCCAAATCTTATTGATTAATCGTGCCTATCAACTTTGTTATAAGTGTTAAGGTTTGTGCTAGGTATGTGACTTTTGAGGCCCGTGATATTATGTAAGCAGATAAGGATGAGTGAAAGAGCCGTAAGTGTGAATGGTGGTAAATCATAAATATGGTATTAACAAGGCATACAAATCATATGACGGTTTTATTCCCAATAGAAAAGAGATTGCAAAACTATATGGAACCATAGCAAGTTATGGAGGCGTTGAATATATTTGCCTCTCGCATGCCTCTTTAGCACCAATAATCTATGATCCCAAGATATTGGAGAAGTTGACCCCTATTTTGATGGAAAAGACGATTAGAAGGTTAAGAAAAAAGAGATACATCATTGTTGAAGTTGGAATTGAGACAGGAAGCCCGAGGTTAATGAAAAAACATATGAAGGGAAAAGCATTGCCTTTTAGCGTCGATAATTGGCCAGAGTTAGTTTGTCAAGGAATCGGAATTATGAATGATTATGAGTGGTATCCACTCTGCACAATTATGACTGGAATGCCTGATGAGACAGAAGAAGATATTATTGCAACTCTTGAATTAGTTGATAGACTAAAGGATGCAAAAATGTTCTTCACTCCAGTTTTATTTATCCCTCTTGAAGATGCTTTATTAGGTAAAGCAAGAAGATCGAGTTTGGAAAGAACAACAGAACTGCAATGGGAGTTTATTGCTAATTGTTGGAATTTGTGTTATGGTTGTGGGCATAGTGGCATTTCTTGGCTTTAGGAAAAGAAGGAGAGATGAAATTGAAGGAGTCGGAAATTTGCCTCCACCACCCTCATATGGCAGTCTTAATATTTGTGTTAAAATTGGCGCTGCGGGTGGGACTCGAACCCACGATCCCCGATGGGGAAACGGCTTAGCAAGCCGTCGCCTTACCTGGCTTGGCTACCGCAGCACGATGAGAAAGTTCTCCTTGGCATTAAATATCTTTTGCTTTTAAGAATATGTAGAACAAATAAAGCCTTAGAACTGCTTTATCCCCCATTTTCATAGATGCTTCCTTATTCTCCAATAGTGATTCTATCTTTTCTGCTGAATTCTTTGAATTTAAGGTTGGAACGGCTATATTCTAGTGGCTAGCACACGTTCATACAGTTCCAGGTTATCTCTAACCCCTCTCTCCAAGCTGTACTCCCGTTCATAAACCTCCTTCGCCTTAGCTCCTAACGATCTTTTCAGATATTCGTTGGAAAGTATCATTATGAGTGCTTCAGACAGCTGTCTTGGATCACCAGGCTCAACAAGATAACCGTTGATCCCTGGCCAGATTTGCACCAATATTCCGCCCGTAGCCGATCCGATCACAGGTTTGCCGAATGCCATCCCCTCCGTGATAGTTAAGCCAAATCCCTCCATGATCGAAGGTAGCACTACGACATCACACGCTTCGTACGCCTGCATCAACTCACTCCTAGATATACTCCCAGTGAATATGATGATATCCTTTAAATGCAGCTCTTCTACAAGTTGCTTCAGATTCTGATCATATATCTTCTTTTCATTCACCTTTAGAACATCCTTTGTCATGGAACCGTTTCCAATAAATACACATTTTATCTTAGGAAGCACTTTAACTATATCCGGTAGCGCCCTGATCAACCTATCTTGACCCTTTAACGAATCTATCCTTGCAACACATAGGATGATCTTTTCATCTTGATCTATTCCATACTTACTTCGAAACTCGTTCTCCCGAGGCTTCTCAACCGCTATGAAGGGGGGTATGCATGAGACTTTATTCCAAGGCAAGCCGTAGTGGATAGCGGTCGCTACATAGGCTCTTGTAGATAAAACCACGTTATCGTACTCCATCATGTACTTGATGATGAAATCTATCCATGCTTTGGGTGTATTTCCTGCGAATGGAATATGCCAGGTGAAAATCTTAGGTATCTTAAGATCCCTCAACATCGACCCTAGTGGGAGTACTTGGAAGTCGTGTACGTGTAGAAGATCGAAGGACTCCTTCTCATAGACTTCTCTCACCCTCTCGGCAAAGTGCGTATTGACTGTCAAATATTCGTTGAAACCATAAAGATGTCTGTTTATCAGCTTCTCGTCAGATGTCTCTACACCGTGGAAGACCTTCAGAATAAGCTCTTTGAACCGTGTATAGCCTCCTATTACCCTTAGGTCGGGCTGCTCCTTAGGGACACGGTAAACCTTTATGGATTCAACCTCTTCCTCAATAGGCGAATCTTTGGGACGAAGGTGTATTATACTTAGCTTGTGACTCAGTTCACGACATCTGCGTCCAAGCCAAAGAAGATAATAAGAGACTCCTCCCGTATATGGAAAGAAGGACTGACAGCGCATATCTTCATCCCGAAATGCTCAGCTCGAGATCTTGAGAAATGGTTGCTCATGTTTTTTGTTTCTCCTCTTTTGAGCATGAATGTACTCGAAAAGAATCGCCATTGCTTTATTGGCTTCAGCAGAAGAAACTAGTTTTCTGAGCCTCAATTGGGCAAGACCCTTAAGCAGAACTTCCGGCATTTCAGGGTTCTCAAGCATGTTAAGTTTGGCACAAGAATTGAGCACCTCCTCTTCGAATGAGGAGTCTTGTTTTATCACTTCATGAAGCTCACTTTTTACAGCTCGATCAAAGTTCTTCATCCGTATCTCTATAGATGTCTTTTTAGATAAAAGCATCTTACGAATACGCTTGACGGTTATAGGAGAATAAAATGTATACCCTTGCCCAGTGGGAGTCTCATAACATACCAAATAAAGGGGTATCTGCAACAAGGTAGGCGCATTGATTTCTAAGTTCTTAGGGAGATAGATGGTTGCATCGTGGAAACTGTGAATAAATGATGATTTGGCTTCAGTCAATCTGTCGATCTGTGATACTATCCCATCGGTTCTCCTCATCATCTCATACATTCTTCTCTGATAGGTCTCAATTTTCCGCTTCATCTCAACCCTTAGTGCGTTAGTCTTCCCTTTTATTTCGTCAAACTTCAGTCTGTAATCCTTATCAATTCCTAAGATGCCCTCATGCCCTCTTTTCTTAGCATCTTCAATTTGGTGCGGAATGCTCGCCAAGTGATCTTGTTTCTCCGTCACCAACATATCAAGATCTCTCATAGCTTTCATCATATCAGCCATCTGCCTCTTCAACTTTGCCATGGATTCCTGAAGGATCTCACACTTTTCATCTTCTTGGCGGAGTTCTTGCTCCACCTTGAATATTGATTCTGTAATCTTATTTATCTCCATGTCGATCTGTGCAAGGCGCTCTCTTATTGTATCCAACTCCTCCGTAATACCTTCTTGTGCCTCCACTAAATCTTCCAGCTTGAGATGCTCCTTCCTGAAAGCTTCAAGCCTGGTCTTCTGGTTAGAAAGTTCTAGAGATAATTCGTTGCGTATATTCTGTGGTGCATTCAGTTCCTTTGATAATGCTTCAATTTGCCTCTGCATATTCTTGAGAGTGTTAGAGTATTCACCCCGCTTCTCTTGGAGGTTCTGTATTTTACTTTGGACTTCTGTTTGTTCATTACTTAGATTCTTGATTTCTTCTTCCATCTTATTTTCGGCTTCGGTGACCTTTGATTGGTATTCAGCCTGTAGATTCCCTATTCTGACTTCTGCCTTCTCCTCTTCGATCTGTGAGAGATACTCTTTCTGAATGCTATCGATCTTTTCTTTCTGCCACTCCACCCATTTACTAGTTCTGTTTACGACATCTTTTCTTATGGCGTTGAGACTTTCAATATCTACTTCTGATTCCCATAATATCTCGATAAAACTTAGGAATTGTTGCCAAGGAATTCTAGGATTCAGAGAGAGAGAGCGTTGGTAACGGCCTCCCTTCTGGAGTGGATGATGTAGGATTGCAAATCGGAGACCGAATCTTTTTGTGGAATAAGGCTGATAATAAACGACCTAGAACCCTTGATGTTGAGGAAGGTGAGTGAATGCTTCCTCAGGACATACAAGTATTCCTCAGCAGATGCCGATTCCTTGATTCCATTGATGAGAGTCTTGTAGCCAGGAAGCTCATCATAATACACAACCTGGGGGAAGAGCCCCAGACCATCAATGATTAGGCCTCTTCCCTCCTTCCAAGGTGCAATCCATGCAGAATAGTATATTCTACTTATGAGAGTGATTTTTACGGCGCTTTCAGGCTTCTTAAAAAACCTTTTGAAGGTGTATCCATGGGCTCCATTAAACAGTAATCTTTTACGTTCACTATCGACAAAGAGGAAGAAGAGAGACTCTTCTGCTTCTCTTGTAAGGCCCCTCTCCCATCCTTTCTCATCAATATCAAGGGCATAGGGCAGTACGATTGGCTTCGCTTCCTCCAATGTTAAAACTCCTTCTACTTAAAGTGGAGAGTGATATCAATATTTTCCAAAGGGACATTATGCTGCATTATTCTAGGCTTTCCCATTCTCTAGTCATTAACATAATAATTCAGACTCTAATAAAAATGTTTTACAGATAAAATAGTCTAGAAATCAAGTAGCCTGTAAAGGAATTCGTGCACATCTTCTGCGCTTTTGAGATAGTATCTGGCATTTGAATGCCTCCTCCTCTTCGAGACAAGAATGGTCAAACCTCGATCGATCTTCCTAAAGGCATCTTCATCTGTCTTGTCATCCCCAATGTATATCGGGATTCCGTCTTCTCCTAACTTTCTGACTAGCCATAATACTGCATCACCTTTATCCCAAAGAACCTTAGGCCTTATCTCAACGACCATCTTCCCGTGCCTGATTTCAAAATCTTCATACGATCTTACAGTGTTCCTAACAACCTTCTTTATCTCTCCTGTCATGTTTTTAGGCGCCATCCTATAATGAATGCTAGCTGTCATCCCTTTATCCTCAACTATTACACCATGATTGGATTCAAACTTGGATTTCATATCGTTGCATATCTTCGAAATTATCAAGGAGAGTTTCTCTGTCATGGGGTGCACAAAGGTCAGTGAAGGACCCTTTATCTCCAGTCCATGGTTGCCTATGTAGTAGGCTCCTTCAATACCAATGAGTTGGATGATTTCTTTCAGAGTCCTCCCAGTTATTATCGCTAATATGAACCTTCTATCTTTTACAAGAGACTTCAACAAATCTCTAACATTTGGATTTAATATTGCCTGATCAGGATAATCGACTATGGGTGTTAGGGTGCCATCATAATCCGTTAGAATATACGTTCTTCTATATGGTCTCATGAACTCTTCGATTTCATGCCAGCAATCAAACAAATACTTCATTTACTTTAACCTTCTTTATAACATGCCATATAGTGCTAAGCATTAGGAAAAATTCAGACCTGAACGAGTTTTCTAGGAATTAGCTCCAAAGTTAGATACATCAAAAGATGGTCCCTTACGTGCCTTGTTATAAGGAAGTTCTTTTTGACATGCTCCCTTCCAGCCCTCCCCATCTCCTTAGCCTTTTGAGGGTTCATCAGAAGGAAGCGAACTCTATCAGCGGCTTCTTCAATGTTATTGACAAGAAAACCGTTAATCCTATCGATTATCTGGAGAGGTATGCCTCCCGCATTTCCTCCAACTACAGGTGTGCCTTTCCAAAGAGCTTCACTCACAGTCAAGGCGAAGCCTTCTTTCAAGGATTTCTGGAGGACTACCTGGGATGCCCTCTGTATCACATTGATGTCAATATCTGCAAATGGTGGAAGGACTAATATCTTGATGTCCTTATCACCCTCAGCCATTCTCACAACTTCTTGGTAGACTTCCTGTCCCTCAGGATCGTCTGTGGCCAATCCCCCTGCAAGCACAAGTTGACAATCGATACGCTTCTTCGCAACACGTGTGAAATCCAAAAAATCGCCACCCATAAAGAGCCGAAATACATCGACGACCTCGCCGGGGTTCTTCACACATTTATACATCTTGACCACACCTGCAGGATCCTTTAATCTGTCGAATCGACCTATCTGAGATATTATGGGCTTATTCTTCTTTATTCCATGTTTCGAAAGAATTTTATCAATATCATCTACATTTATTTCTATGTTCTTTGGGCTGAGGGGATCAATGGAGGGCGGAACTATGAACTGCCTGATTAAGAGGTCTTTCTTTGCAAATTTGTCTATGTGAAAGACTGCAGCATTATATTGGGATACAAAAGTTTTGAGAAACTCCCAGACTCTCAGATTTGGCGTCGAAACATCGATATGGCACCTCCATATCCACTTCCCTCGCCTCTTGGGAAAATGCTTGATCAATGCCACGGGTTGTGGGTCATGGATAATAACGAAGTCAGCTTCGCTTAGGTCTGCCATCTGTTGGGCATTCTTAGCATTCACCTTTAGATAGTTATCCAGCATCACTTGGCTTATCTCTACATCTGTTCCATGGAGCGCATTATGAAAATCCTTTGTGATTCTGAAGAACTCATCATCTCCCTCGATGACTCGCCATTCAACATTCAGTTTGCACTCCTTTAGAAGAGGTATGAGCTTTTGGAGTATCTCTGCAACTCCCCCTCCAACTTTTGTTGAGTTTATGTGGACGATTTTCCTGCCTGCCAACCTCTCCCCTAGACTCATGATTTCGTTGACGGCCTCAGCTCCAACTATTTCTTCATAATCCCGAAGGGAAGGCATGTTGCCCCATATACGTACAAATGACTATTTCCTTTTAACTTTAATGTAATTAACCACAAAAGGATCTTTAGTTAAGGGAATGTCACAAATAGATCACTTTACTAAGAAAATCTACTGGAACAGATCGCTATTGATTCTTACACTACGATCGTTTATCTCATTCATAGAACCTGATCTTGGGTGAACCACTCAGAACTTGGAACTTATGATTTTTTTGACCTCAGAGGCTAGTTTCTGAGCATCGGCAGGGTTGAGATAAACCTCATACAATCTCTGGCCACCCTGAAAGTTGCTCTTTATGATCAACTTCATGAGCTCTGGGCTACCCGGAGGACTGGGGATAGTTTCGATCACAACATCCAAGACATCCATAATTGGTATGGTTGAGTAATGAGCCCATGTTAGCAGAGTTAATAAGGCCTGATTTAGCATATGGTCATCCTTTATAGATTCCTTCAACCTCTCAACAACATCAGGCTTTAGCCTTATGGTCAGACAATCTCTAGAAAGCGTAATAATCTGGCAGCCAGACTCAACTTGGATCCAATCTCTGTTCATCGTGTATTTTTCTTGGATCGATATACATATAAATCTTAAGAGATGGCATTTTTTATAATGTATTTGTTTATTAGGTTGAACCATCTGTTAAACTCTCCTAGCAATTGATCATGAAGAGCAACTCTATCTATAGGCGTATAGAGAGAACGCTTGCCAAGACCATGCTATATCTTATAGCTCTGACAGGGGTAATCATAATCAGCTACTCCATCTTACCACTACTGAGGTTTTCCTTCGAGATGAACTTGCCAGGCATCGGAGTCTCACTTGGCACTACTATTTACATCGCTATTTTCGCAATACTGTGCTTCTTCTTCATCAAGTTTGTAAGTAGCGCTCTTCGCTTAGCAGGTTTCAAACCGGAGAATCTGGCCGAATTAGTTCCTGGCACGACTTCTGAGCAAGTAAGACATGCAATCAGAACTCTGACCAATTTCCTTTTCATTATCTTAATCTTGATCGGATATTGGTCTTTTGCTCCATTGCTGCCCATGATTCCCATAGTAGGATTCATAATCACTCCAGCATCCCAATTGGTAGTAGCTGCCATACTAGTGCTCTTCTTTTGGGATGTGGGAAGAAGACTATCTCTCATAGTAGACGAAGCGACGAACAAGATAATATCAGAAACAAGTTTTGGCAAAACATCATATATAGAAGTTAAAGAGCGAATGTTGAGGATGGTTGCGTACTTCATAGCTACTGTCGGACTAATAGTTGTAAGCTACTCATTTCTACCTTTGATTTTGCCCACTTTTACCATAACTTTCCCAGGTACAGGGATAACGGTAGGCATTATCATCTTAGTAATGTTGTTGGCTATAATCGGTTTCACAGCGGTTAAATTTGCAATAAATGCGTTCGCTCTTGCAGGCGTACGCTTTGAGACCCTTGCGTATATGGTGCCAGGAATAACTTCAGAACATTCTGGATCTTTTAAAAGAGTGCTCATGAACCTCTCCCTAATAATCTTAGTAGTGGTCGCATACTGGGTTGCATCACAGTTGATAGTCCTTGTACTGCCGCAACTGATGGTAGCGGCACAAACCGTGGTGGCGGCCATAGTAGTATTATTGGTTTGGGATATGGGACGAATCTTGTACAGAGGATTAGAATCTATGGCAGAGCGTGCAGTAAGCAAACTCGGCTAAGTCTATTTACACCTACATCATCAAATGGTTGCCCAGCCTTGTCAACCCATTTTGAACAAGTGAGATGGTTGTAGTGCAGAATCTTATGCTCCATTGGATGCGGCGATAGCCCCGAACAGATTTCACACCCTAATCGAGCCCCATCTTCAATCCGCTGAGTCAATCACGTGGGCGTGACAGCGTGGCCGCCCTGCCTTAGGGTTGCTCCCTCCCGGACCTCGCCCGTTTCAACAGTTGAAGGTCGATTCCCTTCCTTCGAAGGGGTCGCCTCTTGCGACCGCCCATCACGGCGTGTCTTCATTCCTGCGCAACTGACAGGTATCCCGATCAGCATGCTTTACCAGTCGGTTACTGGCCCCTGCGTATAGCCGTTTTCAGGATTGGGAGACGGCTATCCTCCCAGCCCTACCTATCGCCGCAAATCTGTTATGCATGATTTTTATATATACATATTTCCCTTTACCATCTCTATAGTCTTACATACAGAGCAGAGTTCACCAGAGGAGGGAAAATTGCACATTTTACAAAGCTTTAGCTCTCTCCCATCTATGGCTATGCTTTTTGAAATTCTTATGGCAGAATTCAGAGTACTGTATTTTATCCCAGGATGCTCTTCTTCCAGAGCATTCAGCATAGACCTGATTTCAGATCTAATTCCTTCGTTCATATAGGGGCAACTTACAGTCTGGAATGGGGTATTCTTGAGAAAAGCGTACATGGCAATCTCTTTCTCATAGATATCCATGAGAGGCCTCACTCTCCTCACAACAAACTCCTCCTTCGGTTTGATTGCAGAATCAAACCATTTCACCCTCGCCATATCTCCATTCAGCAAGTTTATCATAAAGGTCTGGAGCATATCGTCAAGATTGTGGGCAGTAGCTATGACGTCAACTCCTAGACTCCTCGCAGCTATGTCTATAGCCCTCCTCCTCAGAATTCCACAGATGGAGCAGGCAGACGCCCCCTGTACTCTTCTGGATTTTATGACATTGTCTAGGCTGAATCCATAGAGCTCCTTGAAAGATACTACGCAATGAGGTATGTCTAGCTCTCCTGTAAATTCTTTGCATAAGTCTATGGCCTCTTCACGATAGCTCGAGATTCCCTCGTCTATAGTTATGGCAAAGATCTTTGAAGCGTGATGCCTACACATTTCGCTCAATATTCTTAACAAGGTTAAGCTATCTTTTCCACCAGAGACAGCTACGCCCACCTTGTCGCCATGCTTTAGGAGACCGTATTTTGATATGGCTCTCTTTACCTTCTCTTCTATTGAGGAGCAGAAGCAGGAACCACACAACGCTTCTCCAGAGTAGGCCCTATTGTATATCGAACTATTGCTACATCTGGTGCATCTTTGGGGCTGTATCAAAGTCTCTGAGTCCTCCCTACCAAGTTTAGCAACGAAGTACACTTAAAGTTACTCGATTAAGGGACATCAGAAATGTTTTGAATAGTTTATAATAATGCATTTACACTTATAACCATAGTCTAGTGGTAGAGACCAATTGGCAGAGAACAACCCCAAGGGCGATCGAGAAACGAAGAGGGTAGAGGTGAGCTTCCCTTTCATCCTCATAAGGACTAAGAAAGGCATTTCAATCCTAGAGAGATTAGGGCGATTAGGATTCATCAAGAGGTTGGGATGGATCCTATTATACATGCTTCCAATTTTTGCAGCCGTAGGCTTCTACCTCATCCTGAGTTCAGTAATAGCGTACATCTCGAGCGCCTTTCTAAGAGGCATTGCAAGAGAGATAACCCCACTAGGAAACCTATTGTTTCCAGGAATCAACCCCTACTTGCCGATAGTCTACGGATGGATGGCTCTGGTGATAGCCCTGGTAGTTCATGAAGGGATGCACGGAGTGCTCGCTAGATCTCTAGGGTTCAAGGTGAAATCTAGCGGGTTGGTATTATTCCTGATAGTACCCATAGGCGCTTTTGTTGATATAGATGAAAATGAGATCAAAAATGCAAAGGCAAGAGACTCAGGAAGGGTTTTTGCAGCCGGACCTGGGAGCAATGTAATAGCGGCGGCGATATCTCTTCTTGTGCTACTACTCATAGTAGGCACAATGACACCTCTTGTAACAGGGGTAGGGGTGGTTGGAGTCGATCCAGATGGCCCCGCCCATGAAGTAGGAATGATGCCTGGCGATGTAATTACAGCGATAGACGGAAAGAATGTCACATCGGTTCAAGAGTTAAAAAAGATCCTCGACCCCCTTGAGCCGGGAACAAATATAACTGTGACAGCCCGCCACGGTTCAGAAATAGTGGACTTCGATGTACAACTTGCTCAAGACCCTGACAATCCTCAGAGGGGAATAATGGGTGTGTTCTTGGCAAACATTACTCAGTCATTGGACAGGTACAGAAACCTATCTCCTGCTTCACTCTCGCTCTACTTTTTCCTGCCAACACTATCCGATACCATGAAAATATACGTGGTGCCCTTCTCCGATGCTATGAGTATGTTCTACACATCCAGTATAGGTTATGCGTTTTATCCTTTGGCAAACCTACTGTTCTGGGTGTGGTTTATCAACATCAACTTAGCTGTATTCAACGCTCTTCCTATATACCCGTTGGATGGCGGTCAGGCCTTCAGAGTACTTTTGCAAGCTCTAGGAAAGAATAAGCTCAGTGAGAAAAGCGTTACAAGAATCACTACGGGTGTAACGATGGCGATGGTATCATTGGTAATACTGATGATAACAGTTCCGTACCTTATGAGATAACCCATTGGAGCCTTGATATACCTCTCTGGTTTATAGATCATGATCAAAATGGAGTGTAGAATTGTAATTACCACATACCCTGATCAGATGATTGCCGAAAAGGTTGCAAAAGACTCCATAAAAGCCAGATTGGCTGCATGCGCAAACATCGCTAAAGTTAGATCAGTTTATGTATGGAAGGGAAAGATAGATGATGCAGAAGAGTCCCTAGTACTATTCAAGACTGCAGAGAAAGTCGTAAACGAATTGAAAAGCTTCATCAAGAAGAGTCATCCTTATGAAGTTCCGGAGATAGTAGAAATAACTCCAAAGTACGTCGATCCCAGTTACCTATCATGGCTAGATGAGAGCACAGGCTCTTAACAAATCATCAAGCCGCCCTGGAAGAGAACCTAAGGAGGGCGACTATGCCACCCAATGCCATGACCTGAGAGCTAACCTCTGTAGACGAGTCTATCATGTAGCTCTTCCCACGGAATTCTTCGACAAAATTGAGAAGCTCGGCAATATCGTCCTCGTCTACGCTTTGATCAAAGACCTTGTCAGATATCACTACAGAATCCACGGCCCCTAGCCTGCTCGCCTCTTTGACTTCATTAAACGTGAAGGCTACCCTTTTATCGCCATCGTCTATCTTCTTTATGGCTCGCTCCAGTATATTGGTTGCCTGTGCCAGTTTGCTATCTTCGATATATCTTCTGAGCTGAGGGGAGCGGAGTGCCATGTAGACCCCATCCTCACCCGCCACGTCTACGCCTTCTATTATCCTTAAAAGATCCGTCATATTCTTACTCTGGCTTGATAGAAAGCTTATGAAGGAGTTTTTCGTATGGCCAGACCCTGTAACAAAGATTTTTGCGCAGGGCTTGTGAACCGACTGAATTATTTGGGCTACTTTGTCGTAATAAGAATGTGGAGATCTACCTTCCGAATCGTAATGTTTGCCCGCCAGTCCAGACTCTACAGTTGGAAGGACCTGAAGATGTGTACCCTGGACTACCCCAATGCCGGCCTCCCTTCTATCCATGGCAACGATTATGAACCGCTCTGTCGTCTTTGTGCCATCTTTCAATATCCTCAAGTACATCTCGTTCCAATGATTTTTCTGCAGGGATAGGCTGTAGTTCTGCGTAGCGATCATAGAATGGAAGGATCCTCTTGTGATTATATCCTCCGGCATATCCACGATTTTGCCAGATATCCTCAATCTCTCAAGACTGTTGTCAAGATTTGCTCTTTCGACTCTCAATACGACTCTAACCTTTACGCGTTCTCCCTTATCCGGTCTAGAGTATTCTCCTTCGCGTTTCATCACCCTAGTCGTTTCTCCCGAAATCAAATCCCCAGGTTCTATGACCCGTTTCAGGCACCATAGATCACTGGCATCCTCTAGGGTGAGAGATATCAAGCCTTTGTTTTTGATAAACTTATGTATAATCATTTACTCCAAATAGAGAGTTCACTCCAGTCCGAGTTCGTCGAAGGTCTTCAACAGCATATCGGTTGGCTTTTTCGTTATGTCTCCCATTCTGTGTCCTATGATGACATCGATACCCATGTTAGATGCCATATCAACCAAGCGCTGAGTTATTATACCATCGAAGATTAGATACTTGGCTTCTTTGGTGCTCTCTAAGCGTTGTACAAGCTCATTCACTGGAACCCTCATTATCTGATCGAGATTTCCATCCAAAACTACAGCTTCTAATGTTCCATTGATGCTAGGGAATAACTCTTGAAGCTTAGTAGATAAATTCTCAGAAAAAGGTACATGGGCTTCTTCAGGGGGCTGTGTCGGTACTTCTTTTTTCAATATCCCAAGGACTTCAATAGGTGTCAGATCTTCGACTTCTCTTCCTGGAGGTGCCCTCAAGACTTTGTCAATCTTGGCTACTTGTGAGAGCTCTTTCAATATAATATCTCCACCTCTATCACCGTCCAAAAAGGCTATGGCTTTCTTTTCCTTCGAGAGTTTTATCACAGATTCAGGGATCTTTACGCCCTCGAGGGCTACTACGTTCTCTATTCCAGTTCTAAGGAGATTGATCACGTCAGCCCTTCCTTCGACAATTATGATGGTATCTGATGTTAGGAGCCCTGGACCAGCAGGCAATTCTTCTTTGCCGAAAGTCATGAGTTTTGATCGCCTAGTCACTTCCATTATATCTTTCAGCAATTCTTCGCTCTCGCTCACAGACTTTGAAGCCCACTCTTTTATGATGTTCTTTGCTCTTTCGACGATAACTCTTCTTTTGGATACTCTCACATCTTCCATACCCAAAAGCGTGAAGTGGGCCGGACAAGGACCTACTTTGTCCACATTCTCTACAGCAGCAGCTATCAGGGCAGCGGTAGATATATCAGTGGACATAGGGATCAAGACTTCACCGTGTGTTTTATCCCCTTTAGATTCTAGAGAAACTTCGATCCTACCGACCTTCCAAGACTTTTGAAGCTCGTTAAGATTCATCTCAGGACCGAATAGGCCTTCTGTCTGCCCAAAGATGGCTCCTATCAGGTCTGCTTTCTCCACTACCCCTTCTACATCGAACTTTAGCCTCACATGATACTTTACTATAGAGCTATGCAAATTATCACCTCCTTCGATTTACTCTTTAACTCGCTAAGTGTAATATACTAGCTCTGGAAATGCTAGCATATAAATCTTACATATTATTCTTAGTGGTTGCCACAACATCTAGCCATTGTTAGACGCTTATATACCAATATAGATATCTTCAACGAGTATAAGGTTGGTGAAGGTTACAATAAAGCCTTATGATGAGCTCATAATTCATGAGGTAATGGAGTACAAGGCTGAGGACCTTGTCAAGCTCCATGGACTGGGGCAACGGGCCGGAGCTTTGGCACCACCCCTCCACTGGACCGATGGGGTAATTTTTGGCTTTCATGGCATGCCCCACATAGCTCCCATAGTCAAGGAGATGATGGAGGGGAGGCTACACTGGATGAGCGTCACCTTCGCCGTCTTCCCTGTCTATCAGAGTGCCGTAACGATAAAGGAGACGAATGTTAAGATTCCCATCATAGACGTGAGCAACAGCGAGATCTTCCGAGATGTGGCAAGAGCCCTCAAGCAGTTGGCCAAGAGAGGATAGCCTGGCATCATCATGAATTCTTGGAAAGTACTATCAAAAGGTAAATTCTCAGCCTTTATGATTTCATCGACGGGCGTGTCTCCCAATGGGCGAATAAATCGATTTACGTATATAAAGACTTAAATATTGGAGTTATAACGAGTTAATATTAGAGTTTCCTGCGCCAATTTATGGTATGGATAGAGTATGTGCTCTAATTAGGTGATTGTATGGAGAAAAGCTCTGAGAAATTGAGTGTGAAGGTTACCGATCATGTGTTTGTGCCCCATCACGAGATATTACCACCAAAAGAAGTAGAAAAGTTTCTCAAGAAGTACAACGTTAGGATCGACCAACTTCCTTACATCCTGAGCACTGATCCTGTCATGAAAGAGAAAGGGGCAAAGCCTGGCGACCTGATAAAGATCACAAGAAAGAGCAAGACCGCGGGAGAGGTCACCTATTATCGCTACGTTATAGAGGGATGATCATGGAAGCAAAGGGGTACGACTCTTGGGTTATTCTGCGGGACATGCTAGAAAAGGAGGGTGTTGCTCGTCAGCACCTGAATTCATACAATGAATTTCTCGCAGATGCTATAGATAGCATCATCAAAGAAGTTGGAGAAGTGGACATAGAGGCAACTGCAGGTCCCTATAAGGTAAGGTTTGGTAGAGCCTCCATCAAGCAACCCAGAGTTGTCGAACTAGACGGCTCTGTAAGCAACATCTTACCCATGGAGGGCAGGCTGCGTAACCTGACTTATGGTTCGCCCGTGTATCTTGAGATGAGTATAGTAGAAGGCGACTCTGTCAGAGAGTCTCAGATTCATTATATAGGCGACATCCCGGTCATGGTCAAGTCCACTCTGTGCCCCCTTCACAAGATGACGAGAGAGGATCTGGTTCAGGTCGGTGAAGATCGTGATGACCCAGGAGGCTACTTTATTATCAATGGATCGGAGCGAGTCGTAGTGGGACTTGAAGATCTCTCCCCCAATAAGATCCTAGTGGACTACGAAAAGAGTGGTGGCATCTCCTTGTACAAGGCAAAAGTCTACTCTTCCATAGTTGGCTATCGTGCCAAGCTTGAGTTGTCCCTAAAGCACGACGGGGCCCTTTACGTCAAAGTTCCCACATCCCCTGTCGATCTCCCCTTCATAACTATAATGAGAGCTTTAGGAATCCAGTCAGATAAGGAGATAGCGGACATGGTCTCGATCAAAAGGGAAATTCAAGATTTATTGGAGGCATCTTTCGAAAAGTCTAGCGAAGTAACGACTCCCGATGAGGCTTTGATATACATAGGCAACAGGATCGCCCATGGGATGCTCGACGAATTCAGGAAAAGAAGGGCAGAGTCACTGCTGGATTGGGGACTCCTCCCACACCTTGGCAGATCACCAGAAGATCGCATAAATAAGGCCATATTTCTGGGAGAGACTGCATGTAAGCTGTTTGAGCTTAGGCTAGGTTGGCTAGAACCTGACGATAAGGATCACTATGGCAACAAGGTTATCAAATTCGCAGGGCAGATGATAGCAGACCTATTCAGGACGAGTTTTCGAAACATGGTAAGAGATATGAAGTATCAGCTTGAGCGAATGGGGCAGAGGCGTGGCATTGGTGCGGTAGGGGTTGCCATAAGGCCTGGCATAATCACGGACAAATTGAATAACGCTATTGCAACAGGCAACTGGGGGAGAGGCAGAGTCGGAGTCACACAACTTCTCGACAGGACGAACTACTTCTCGACCTTGAGCCATCTAAGGCGCATTCAGTCCCCATTGAGCAGAAGTCAACCAAACTACGCGGCTAGGGACCTACATGGGACGCATTTTGGGAGAATCTGTCCCAATGAGACACCTGAGGGGTCCAACTGTGGCCTTGTTAAGAACCTTGCCCTCTCGGTCGTCATTTCTATCAGCGCACCAGAGGCTGAAATCATAGATAAATTATTGGAGCGGGGAGTCAAGCTTGTGCCAGAAGCCAGTGAGGAGATTAGGAGGGATGGTTGTAAAGTCTTTGTAGAAGGCCGCCTTATAGGGTATGTAGAAAATGGCGAACCTTTTGTAACGGCCTTCAGGGAGTTGCGCAGGCAAGAGTCGGTATATTCAAATGTGAGCGTTTACCTCTATACGCCAAAAGATGCAAGAGGAACCAAGAGAATTTACATATCTACGAGCTCTGGGCGAGTCATGAGACCACTCATCATAGTAAAGAATGGGAAGCCCCTCTTGACTGATGAGATGATTGCGCGTATCCAGAGAGGAGAGCTGACTTGGTACGACCTGCTAAAAGGAGGGGCAATAGAATTGATAGATGCCAATGAGGAGGAGAACTGCTTGGTGGCCATGGACATAGGCTCTCTAACAGAAAAGCATACCCATCTTGAGCCTTCATCATCCGCCATATTCGGAGTTACCGCCTCCATAATCCCGTATCCTGAGCACAATCAGTCGCCACGCAATACGTACGAAGCCGCCATGATCAAACAATCCTTGGGTTTCCCGATGCCTACCTTCCCATTTTCGACTTATGTGAGAAGTCACATGATGGTGTATCCCCAAAGACCGCTGATCAAGACTCGCCTATCTCCGTTGTTAAGGTTAGATGAGAGACCTATTGGGCAGAACTGCATAGTGGCCGTGTTGTCATACGAAGGGTATAACATAGAAGATGCCATAGTCATAAACAAGTCTTCTGTGGATAGAGGGCTTGCCCGCTCTTTCTTTTACAGAATCTACGAGGCTGAGGCAAAGCAGTACCTAGGCGGCATGAAGGATGAGTTCAAAATACCTGCACCAGATGAAAATGTGAGGGGATATCATGGGGAGAAGTACTATCGTCTCCTAGAGTCTGATGGTGTCGTTATGCATGAGACCAACGTATATGGTGGAGACGTAATAATAGGAAGAACGAGTCCACCCAGGTTTATGGAGGAATATAGAGAGTTCGAAGTTAAGGGTCCATATAGGAGAGACACCTCCATAACAATGAGGCCCTCCGAGTCAGGGGTGATAGACTCTGTATTTCTTACCGAAAGTATTGATGGTGGCAAGATGTTCAAGGTAAGGGCAAGAGACATGAGGGTTCCCGAGATAGGGGACAAATTTGCCTCTAGGCATGGACAGAAGGGAGTGATCGGTCTTTTAGTGAGCCAGGAAGACATGCCCTATACCGAAGATGGTATAGTTCCAGACATCATCATAAATCCACATGCCTTTCCATCCAGAATGACCGTTGGTCAGTTCATAGAATCCATAGCGGGGAAGGCAGCTGCATTAAGAGGTTTTCCTGCTGATGGTACAGCATTCTCTGGAGAGAAGGTAGACGATTTAGGAAAATTGCTGGATGAAGCAGGTTTTCATCCCTTAGGGAGAGAAGTGATGTACGATGGAAAAACTGGCAAGAAGTATGACATGGAAGTGTTCATGGGTGTTGTGTATTACCAAAAGCTTCACCATATGGTTGCCGATAAAATTCACGCCAGAGCAAGGGGGCAGGTGCAGATGCTTACGAAGCAACCTACCGAAGGGAGGGCCAGAGGCGGCGGATTGAGATTTGGAGAGATGGAACGGGACTGCCTAATAGCTTATGGTGCTTCAATGGTACTGAAGGATAGGCTACTTGATGAATCCGACAAAACTGAGGTTCATGTCTGTGGAAAGTGTGGTCTGATATCATACTATGACGCAAGGCAGAGGAAGTACTTGTGTAAGATTTGTGGTGATTCGGCAGAAATTTCGACCATTGTAGTGGCATACGCATTCAAACTACTGTTGCAGGAGATGATGAGCCTGAATATAGCGCCTAGGTTAATCTTGAGGGATAAAGTGTAGGGAGGTTGAATTGTGACTCTGGAAGAATCCATTAAGACTGTGGGTTCCATAAAATTCTCGGTCTTTTCTCCGAGCGAGATCAGAAGATACTCCGTTGTTGAGATAACAGCTCCTGAAACCTATGACGAAGACGGTATGCCTGTCCAAAGTGGGCTCATGGACAGTAGGCTTGGAACGCTGGAGCCAGGCCAAAAGTGCGCCACATGTGGTAACACGACCGCCAGATGTCCAGGACACTTTGGCCATATAGAGTTGGCAGAGTCAGTACTTCACATAGCCTTTGTGGATGTTATCCATAAGCTGCTTCTCTCGACCTGCCGAGCTTGTGGAAGACTTCTAATCCCTGGGGATGATCTTGAAAGCTTCCAAGATAGAATAGCCAATAAGAACGATTTTGCACCAGGGTCTGAGGAAGAAATCGCAAAGGAAATCATGGTTAAAGCAAAGAAGACAAAAATTTGTCCTCACTGTGGCAAACAACAATACGAGATAGAGTTCACAAAGCCTACGATCTTCCATGAAATTACGGAAGAGGGCGGGGCCATAAGACTTCTACCTGTGGCAATAAGGGAGAGACTTGAGAGGATTCCCAACGACGATCTAGTGCTTATAGGTTATGATCCCAAGTCTTCGAGGCCTGAGTGGTTCGTCTTGCAGGTCTTGCCGATCCCCCCGGTCAGTGTTAGACCCTCCATCACGCTCGAATCTGGAATAAGGTCTGAAGACGATCTAACACATAAACTGGTCGACATACTGAGAGTAAACCAGAGAGTCAGAGAGAGTAAAGAATCTGGCACGCCCCCCTTAATCGTTCAGGACCTAGTGGACCTGCTGCAGTATCATGTAACTACCTTTTTTGACAATGAAGTCTCCGGTATCCCCCAAGCACATCATAGATCAGGGCGGCCTCTAAAGACCATAAGTCAACGCCTGAAGGGGAAGGAGGGACGCTTTAGAGGAAGCCTGTCAGGCAAGCGTGTGGATTTCTCCAGCAGGACGGTCATATCGCCGGATCCAAGCCTGGACATATCTGAAGTTGGGGTGCCATTAGAAGTGGCAAAGAAACTAACCGTAGCAGAAAAGGTCTCTCCTCAGAATGCCGATTTCCTGAAGAATCTGATCGCTAGGGGCCCTTTTCAGCACCCAGGGGCGAATTACATCATCAGACCGGATGGAGTAAAGATAAGGCTCGATTACGTTAGTGATAGAGTGTCATTGGCAGACACTCTTGCCCCAGGCTTCACCGTTGAGAGGCACATCATGGATGGAGACATAGTGATATTCAATAGACAGCCTTCTTTACATAGAATGTCCATAATGGCGCATCATGTCAAGGTACTGCCCTACAAGACCTTCCGGCTTCACCCAGCTGTATGTCCACCTTATAACGCCGACTTTGATGGTGATGAGATGAACCTTCATGTCCCCCAGAGCGAAGAGGCAAGGGCAGAAGCCTTAACCTTGATGAGGGTTCAACAACAGATACTATCTCCAAGGTATGGTGGGCCAATCATAGGCGCCATAAGAGACTTCATCACTGCTGCTTACCTACTTACGAAGCCAGAAACCATCTTGAAAAAAGAAGAGTTCGCCTGTCTGGCCCTTGCAGGAGGTTATACTGGACCTCTGCCCAAGCCTGAGATTGAGAAGCCGGTAGAGCTCTTCAATGGTAGGCAGTTATTCTCCCTTTTTTTGCCAAATGACTTCAACTATGTTATGACTTCTAAGTGGGCCAAAAGCCTAAGAAAGGGCGGAGTTGCCAGAGACATAGTGATCAAGAACGGTACGTTGATGGGCGGAGTAATTGACAGGGCTGCCATTGGGGCCGAGGAAGCGGATAGCGTTCTTCACAGAATAGCAAAGGACTATGGTGTGGATGCGGCCCGCACTTTCCTGAATTCTGTATTAACAGTACTGAAGAATTTCATCACAAGACATGGTTTCTCTTACCGCTACGACGAATTGATCCTCGATGAAGAAGCAAGAGGGACGATAGCTAAAGAGATCGATAAGACTTATGAGAAAGTCAGAGACCTCATAGGTCAATTTGAAAAAGGAACACTTTCAACAGTCCGTGGGCTCTCCCCCGAAGAAAACCTTGAGTATTATGTAGTAAACGAACTGGCAAGGGCAAGGGATCGTGCAGGACGAATTGCCGACAAAGCCCTCCCTCTTGATAATAGCGGTGTGGTTATGGCTAGGACTGGTGCCAGAGGCTCAAGCCTGAATCTCGGTCAGATGACAGCCACCCTAGGGCAACAATCCGTTAGAGGGAAGAGGATAGAAAAAGGCTACCGGGGTCGTGCTCTGTCACATTTTGCACCTTTGGACCGTACACCTGATTCAAAAGGTTTCGTGCAATCCAACTATAGAGATGGGCTGAACCCCGCAGAGTTCTTCTTCCACGCCATGGGAGGGCGTGAGGGGTTGGTGGATACTGCTGTAAGGACCCAGCAGAGTGGCTATATGCAGAGGCGACTTATAAATGCACTCGAACATCTAAAAGTAGAATACGATCTGACTGTAAGAGACCCTCATGGCAACATCATCCAATTCTTGTATGGGGAGGACGGCGTAGATCCAGCTAAGAGTGACCATGGAAAAGCCGTGAATGTGGAGCGCTTGGTCGAAACTGAAGCCCTTACCAATAAAAGTAAAGAGTTCTTAGAAGAAGACGACTTAAAGAAGATTTTGGACAAATATGAAAAGGAGTTAAATCCTCAACTGATTTATGATCTGAGAGATTCCTTACTCAAGACTCCTCTAAACGCTCAGGGTGTCAAAAATGTCTACAAGAAAGTCTTGGAGCTATTAGACAAGGCCACCATAGAGCCAGGAGAAGCTTCCGGCATAGTCGCCGCACAATCCATAGGCGAACCAGGCACTCAGATGACCCTGAGGACTTTCCACTTTGCAGGAGTTAGAGAAAGAGACGTCACACTGGGCTTGCCTAGGCTCATAGAGCTTGTGGATGCAAGAAAGCAACCCTCGACGCCTTCTATGGACATTCACCTTGATGAAGAGCACAGGTCTGACAAAGAGATGGCCCTAAAGGTGGCAAAGGAAATCATATTTACAAGGGTTGCTGATCTAGTAGACCATAGCGATATAGATTATGCTGGTGAAATAAAGCTGTTCTTGAGCAAGGAGGCCCTACAAGAGAGGGGTTGTAACCCAGAGCTAATTGCCAAAATGGTACAGACCGGAAAACGTAAAGCGAGAGTCGATGAAGAGGGCATAGTCCATATAGCGGTAGAAGGTGCCGATTTTTCCACACTTCCAACTTTAAGAGACAAAATAATGAGTATGCGAGTAAATGGGATACCGGGGATCAACTACGTTACCTTGGTGAAGAAGAGCGGTAAAAAAGGCGATGAGTGGGTGATACAAACGGTGGGATCCAACCTTGCCAAGGTCCTAAAGATACCGGGTGTCGACACCAGTCACACAACCACAAACAGTATCTATGAGGTGGAAACCACTTTGGGCATAGAAGCGACCAGAACGGCACTCATAGAAGAGATGGTCAACACCTTGGAGGAACAAGGTCTCGAGGTTGACATCAGGCATTTGCTACTTGTAGCAGACCTTATGACATCCAAGGGATTTTTCCAGCAGATAGGGAGGCATGGGATAGCTGGAAAGAAGACCAGCATACTGGCAAGGGCTGCTTTCGAGATAACTGTTCCTACCTTGGTCGAGGCGTCTGTTAAAGGAGAAGTCGAAGAGTTAAAAGGCGTGACAGAGAACGTTATAGTTGGCCTCCCCATACCAGTGGGTACGGGTATGGTCGATCTCTTTATGGGGGGTGTCGAAAATGATTAGCAAAAAAGATCTCGAAAAAGTTCTGAGGACGATTGTCAAGACTGGTAAGGTGGTCATAGGATCAAAGGAGGCACTACGATCTGTCAAAGGATCAAAGATTGTCATATATTCGTCTTCTCTTTCGGAAGAAAAGATATCGAATGTCGTCAAGGAGTGCAAGTCCTTAGAAGTTCCTCTTATGAAGTTTGAAGGGACATCTGTCGACCTCGGCAGGATATGTGGCAGACTCTACCCCATATCTGCTATGGCTATAAAGTCGCCTGGAGAAGGCGACCTTTCTCTCCTTATTGTGTAGGATTAAAGGAACTTCTGATGAATAAACTTAAATTCACCCGTTGATACTTGAGTGGCGTCGTCTTAGTTTCACGGGGCGCTCAAAATGATGGAAAAAATCAAATTAACCTCTGAAGAATTGGGCCTCATATCCCTCTTCCAGAGAATAAGCGGTGCAACCTCTAAAGACTGCATCATAGACAACAAGATGAATAGGATCATATTTGTGGTGAACAAAGGGGAGATGGGTCTGGCCATAGGCCGGGGAGGCCACGCTATAAAGACCGTAGAGAAACTAATAGGCAAACCTGTAGAGTTGGTTGAGTATTCCGAGGATCCAAAGGAGTTCCTGAGCAACGCCATCAACATAAAGCGTATCAACGATGTAAGGCTTACGGAGAAGCTGGATGGAACAAAGATAGGCGTCATAGTAGTAGATCAGAAGGACAAGGGGGCTGCCGTTGGGAAGGGTGGAAAGAACGCTGAAAAAGTAAGGCTACTCGCCAAGAGGTACTTTCAGATAGAAAATATACACATAATTACTCAATAGCACCATAGATAAAATTGAAGTTTTTCATTAAGTGAACTATAGAAAATGCTGAGTAAAGGCTTAAGTTTTTGGGCTCGAACTTATGAACGATGCTATGATCAAAGATATCTTGCTATATTTGGGATTATTCATAGTACTGTATGTCATAGCATTAAGAATAGTAAGAAGGTTCTACAAGTTCCCTGCACCATCTTTCATAGGCTCCTTTCTAGATAGTAGGCTCAGGAAGACGGTGCAACCCCCAGATGGAATAATTAAAGGAAGTGGAATAAGAGAGGGTATGACAGTCATGGACCTTGGGTGTGGTCCCGGTACCTACACTATAGATGTTGCAAGATCCGTAGGAAAGGATGGCAAAGTCTACGCAATCGATATTCAAAAGAAGATGATAGAAAAACTAGAAAAGAAGTTAGAGCGAAAAGAAAATAATGACATTGTTAACGTTGTACCAAAAGTTGCTGGCGCATATGATCTACCATTTCCTGACGATTCTCTAGATCTAGTGTATATGATATCGGTTTTGGAAGAGATTCCAGATAAAGATAGAGCGTTAAGAGAAGTGCACAGAGTGTTGAAGAAGAATGGTATCTTATCAATAAGTGAGTTTCTATTAGACCCTGACTATCCTTTGAAGAGGACTGTAAGAAGGAGGTGTGAAAGAGCTGGCTTTTTCTTCGAGAAGAGTGAGGGAAGATTTTTCAACTATACTGTGAGATTCCAGAAGAGGTAGGAAGCTAATTTTTCATAAAGATATTTTAGGAAAGAGATTGTCCCAACAAACTCATCCTTTATCGATGATCTCACCTTGGCTCCTTTGAGGTCTTTGAGCAAATGGGATCCTGAGCGTAAAGATCGCCAGTAACAGCGTGGGCTCTGGCTCTACACCCTCCACATATATGCTTATGATCACACTTTCCACATAGACCTTTCAAGGAGTCTGGGTCTCTCAACCTTGAAAAGAGCCTCGATCTGTGTATGGACTTCCATATCTCTTCTAAGCTCTTTCTCCTCACGTTGCCAGAGCTGATTGGCAAGTGGACACAGGTTCTGACTGTTCCGTTCTCCATCACGTGCATAAGCTTGCCTATGGTACAAAGTCTGGGCGGGCTCTTAAGCCCTTCCTCTACCATGATCTTCGAATAAATAGGTTCGTAGACCGAAACCCTTGTTCCAGAGCCCTGATCGATAACGTTCATAGGAACTGCAGAATAATCTCGCAGAATCTGGTGCAATTTCTCCTCGTACATCATTGGAGATGGCAATATGCTAAGAGAGGCCCTTCCTACAGGGATTGTAGCCAGAATGTCACAGTTGACCCTTATTCGGTACGAGAAGTCGACGATCTTGGATAGCTCATCGATGTTTAGATTTATAACTGCGACGCCGAGGCTCAAAGGAACCCTCTCCTTTAAACAGTTGGCCAAGCCCTCCATCTTGGCCCTTTGAGAATTGGTGGTCTTGGTGAAGGCATCGTTAACCCTCCCATCTAGAGCTGGCATGTTTATGGCCACCGCTGCTTTGACGTCTTTTAGAGAGCGAGCGGCCCTTCGGTCTATTAAGGTACCATTCGTGGCTATAATCGGGGTCAGCCCCACATCCTTTGCATGATTCATCAGCTCGAATATATCTTGCCTGGCAAGGGGCTCTCCTCCTGAAAATACCATGCTCTTGGCTCCCAAATTCGAGACAGATTCTATGAGCTCCTTTGCCTCTTTGGTATCCAGTTCATCTTCTAAGGATTTACCAGCATCTGCATAGCAATGTATACATTGAAGGTTGCAGGCTCCGGTACACTGCCAAGCGATGTGAATAGGGGCTTCGTAGTCCATATCTTGTACCTAATTTATGATCATGGGCTTTAAGGGTTAACCTTGCCTTCTAGAGTGTAAAATCAGTTGTTGCAAAATTTGAGTTTTTTATAAAGTATTCTAAACCCACTCTCTTATCGCTCATCCCTCCCACTACTTTTCAAGGGTGCTAAACATGTCTCAATTTGCCGACAAATGGTCAAAGTCATCGATGCCAACCGTCGGTGAGAAGATCAAGGAAACCATAAGGCCTGCAGGCCCTCTAAAGCCAAGGCTAGAGTCTGCGATAAGGCAGATTCAGGTCCAAGTCTCAAAGCTCGATTCCACTACAAACAGGCTAAGAGAAAGAGATAACCTCATATTCAACAAAGTGGTCTCAGCCATCCAAAAGCACGATATGCCACATGCATCAGTGTTTGCTAACGAGCTCGCCGAAATAAGAAAGATGGGCAAAATGGTCACACAGGCCAAGATCGCCCTCGAGCAGATAGTTTTGCGCTTGAATACAGTTCAAGAGCTCGGCGATATAGTCGTTACGCTAACTCCAGCAATGGCGGTAATAAGGAACGTGAAGGCAGGGCTCGTAAGCGTGTTACCTGAAGCAGACCATGAAATAGGAGAGATCAGCGGCCTACTCAGCAGCATCCTCGTCGATGCTGGACAGTTAGGAGGTTACACTCTCAACTTCGAAGCGGCCAACGAGGACGCAGAGAAGATCCTTGCAGAAGCATCAGCCGTTGCAGAGCAGAGGATGAAAGACAAGTTCCCAGAGCTACCAATAGACGAAAAAATCCCAACTACAGAAGACATAGGATGATCGGACACGAAAATAGGAAATGACAGCCATGGCTCCCGTAATGTTCAGGAAGCCTAGTATTTCTGAAGACGACCGAGGAGCGGTGGCTGTCTACACTCTTTATTTTCTTTTGAAATTAAGGAACAACCATCGGTTCGATAAATGTTCCTCTAGAACCCCTTGCGCTAGATAGCTGGGGCGGGTTTTTTGAACCCCTTCAGATCTCTTATGAATGATGGCAAGGATGAGACAAAGGACAGGTTATCTCTTGCTATAAAGAGATTAGAAATTCATAAGATAACCCTTAAGGGCATAAGGGAGAGACTTGAAAGACGCTATGAAGACCTTCAGATTATGGCTACAAGGGAGTGTGGCAAAGACAGAAGCATAGCCAAGATTTACGATGAAGAATGCTCAGAATTAAGGAGCGCCATTCAGACAGTTGCTGCGAGCGAGTTGACACTTACTCAGGTCACGATAAGGCTGGGTACTTTGAAGGATATAGGAGAGATTATACACCATCTGAGCTCTGCATTGAAGATCATGAAGGAGATAAGTAGCTCTATGTCAAAATTGAGACCTAGCCTTGAGGGTATTGTAGACGATTTCAATTCAACCATGAACACGACTCTAGTCGAACTGAAGGGCATCCCAACACCAATAGATATAAACATCGAAACGAAGGATGGGACTGACATAGTCGAGAGAGCCATAAGATACGTGGAAGAGAAGGCTATGGAAGAAGAAATCTCTGAGCCCATTCTATCGAGGGACTATGAGGCAGAGAAGAGGGTGACAGTATTGGCGACGGGTGAGGCCATAGATGAGCCAGAATTGTTAAACCATTCGAATATCGATGAAGCCATAATGGATTACATTCGAAATCGCAAGGGCGAATTTAGCTTTTCAGAAGTTTCGACTTTGCTAAACATACCCATGGACGAGGTAAAACGATCGATTCTGCGGCTCCTCACTGAAGATAGGAAGGCTTGAGTGAGAGAAATTGAGCATGGTTGTCGCCAAAGAACTGGAAGACTCGGCAGGCAAGTACGCCTCAGAGGCCATTCGCCTCGACTCTCAGGGCGCCCATGGCATGGCAATAGTCATGTATCAAAGGGCCATATCGACCCTAATCAAGCTGGCCCAGCTCTATCCCGAGTACAAGCTGAACAAGCTCTATCTGGAGAGGGCTATGGCCTACCAAGAAAGAATCAAGGCCCTCCAATCGGCTCATGGCATCATACACCAAGATGAATATCAAGCAGAAGCTAGCAGAAGGCCCGAGGGTGCTCCAACCATTTCTAGCCACTCACCTAGGATGGTCGAATCTCTAAAGGCATCTTACGACGATCTGGTGTTAAAGGAGAAGCCCAACGTAAAGTGGGACGAAGTAATAGGCCTGAACGATGCCAAGAAGGCCCTAAGGGAGTCTATAGTATTCCCTGTCCAGAGGCCAGACCTCTTTCCTCTGGGATGGCCCCGTGGAATACTGCTCTATGGCCCCCCTGGTTGTGGTAAGACGATGCTGGCGGCGGCTACGGCCTCGGAAATAAATAGCAGCTTCGTAACAGTCGATGCTGCAACTATAATGTCAAAATGGCTCGGAGAGGCTGAGAAGAATGTAGCAAGGCTCTTCAACTCTGCGAGGGGCATGCTAGAGGGAGGCAATTGTGTGACGATCTTCATAGACGAATTGGATTCAATGCTCGGGTCTAGGTCTCAAGAGGTAGGAGGAGAGATTCGGGTCAGGAACCAGTTTCTCAAGGAGATGGACGGCATAGTTGACAAGGGCAAGGACATACACCTGTACGTCATTGGGGCTACTAACAAGCCTTGGTCCCTCGATTGGCCATTCTTGAGAAGGTTTCAAAAGAGGATCTATGTGCCTCTGCCATCCTTGAATTCGAGGATGGATATGTTGAAGCTCTACACATCGCCTCTAAAACTTGATCCAAGCGTCAACCTGATGGAGCTTGCAAGGATGACCGAAGGCTATTCTGGTAGCGACGTTCGGGACATATGCCAAGCCGTCCAGATAAGAGTGGTCTCAGAACTCTTTGATGGAGGTGGAGCCTTCGACAAATCCTTGCAACCAAGGGAGATAACTCAAAATGATTTCAAAGAAATTCTTAAGGCAAGGAGGCCGAGTGTATCCGGCAGTATGATTAAAGCTTACATAACTTGGAGCGAAAATTTCAAGGCTTTATAGGAAATAATCTTCAAGGGCTCAGTCTGAACCTGTCCCTTGGGTATAACACTACCTCCCTTATGTTCTTCATCCCTGTCAGAACCATCATAAATCTATCTAAGCCCAAGCCCCAACCAGCATGAGGAGGCATCCCCCATGAGAAGACTTCTAAATGGCTCGAGAAGCTTCTAAGGTCAAGCCCGCTATCCAGTAGGCGCTTCTCCAATCTAGCTTTATCTGAGACTCTTGTTCCTCCCGATGCAAGCTCAAGATATCCATACATTAGGTCGAAGGATTCGGATAGATCACTGTTGCCTTCCTTGGTCTCTACGTAAAAGGGCTTAAGTGTAGTGGGCCAGTCTACGATAAAGTAAAAACCACTATGCTTTTTGCTGAGCTTTCTCAAAGCTTTTGTGTCCAGATCGTCTCCAAAGTCTATTCTTGAGCTTGACCTCTTCAGCTCCTCTACAGCATCAGAATAGGTAATCCTATCAAAGGGAATGTCAGGGGACCTCAATCTCATGTTAAGGGCGCCTAGCTCGTTCTTGCATTTCTCTAAGACGCCCTCAATGGCATTCTTGACGAGTCTCTCCAATACTTTCATGACATCCTCTTTGTTCGAGAAGGCCGATTCGATATCTACGCTAATGAACTCGTTAAGGTGCCTCCTTGTGTGAGACTTCTCGGCCCTAAAGTAGCCAGATATCTCGAAGACCCTGTCCAAGGACAAAGTCAGTTGTTCCTTGTACAATTGTGGGGACTGGGCAAGAAAAGCCTTCTTTCCAAAGTAACTGAGAGGGAAGAGAGTGGCTCCTCCTTCGGCTGCCTGCCCTATGATCTTGGGCGTGTTGACTTCGATGAACTTTTCTTCGATGAGGGACTTTCGAGCTGATTGTAAAGCTACGTGCCTTATCTTGAAAAGAGCGGCTATGGAGGGATTGCGAAGATCCAGAGCCCTAGCATCTAGCCTTAGCTCCAAGGATGAGCCCACCCTCCCTGTAGGATCTATGGGAAGGGGATGGGTAGCTGAAGACAGTATCTCCATGCCATCTGCCTGAATCTCTACCCTTACGTCTTTGGCTTTGCTCTCTTTTGCAGTGCCATGGATTACAATGGCACTCTGCCTAGCTATGGACTTCACAGAGGCGAATACATCTGGTGGAGTGTTGCCCTTTACGAAGACCGATTGGGCAAAACCCGAGACATCTCTTACCGTCAAGAAGATCAGAGAGCCAAGGGGTCTTATGTCTTCGACCCAGCCCGCTATGCTAACCTTCTTCCCTATAAGGTTCTTGTCCAGTTCTGATGCGAAAACCCTTCCCTCTATCTCTCCCATTACCGCTCGAACTCGACTAAGAGGTCTATCCTCCTGACTTCCTTTGCAACTCTCTTTACCTGATCTATATCTATGGGGAATCTTTCCGTCTTCCTACCAAGTACAATGGCCTTTGTCAGCTTGCTCCCGTCTGGAAGCCACACTATGTTGACCGTTGTTATTTTTATAGGGTAAAAAAGATCCTCAATCACTTTTCTGTCCGATGTTTCCCCTTCGACAAGCCACACCTTCCTCTGCAAACCTAACTTGATCTTCTTTATTGTCTCAGGGTCTCTCCTCAGGGTGACCAAGTCGCCCGCTTTGAATACAAGAACGCAATCTTCATCCACATCGAAAGCGCGAATCAGGGTCATTTTATCGAGTTCGGGCAACTTCTCGGACAGTTTCGTTATCTGAACGGAGACTTCCACATCTGCCTTGCTTAAATGCCCACCTCTAAGTTTTTCCTCACACTTCGGGCACAGAATCCCCGTTCTGGCACAGAAAGAGCAGATGGGAGTCCTCAAATCAATATATAATAGAAAACTGTGGGTAAATTTACTTTACGGATAAGAATTTGAGGTGAATGTTCTACCTTTTCTTGACGCGCCTCTCGTCTTTGAGCCTCTGTTCTGCTTCGAGTAAAAGCCTTCTAAGGTTCTCGAGGCCAACGTCCACCTTCTTGAGAAAGGGTAGCCCCGTATAATCACAGAATTCCAGTATTTCCTCTTTGTGCTCTTTGTAGTTCCTCATACTATCAAGAAAGACTACGCCCTTGCACTTCGAGAACTGCTTTTTGCCTTCTTCCGCACTCCACCCCCAGCGATCTTGAAACAAAATCCTGCCCAATTTCAACCACCCTCCACTCATATAAACAAGGCTCTTCCCAGGGTCCAGAATCTCGCGTTCTTCTTTGCGCATAAGGCATTCAATACAGTTCAAAGCAGGCCCCACCTTTACCGCTCCGTACTTCTTAACGATTTCTTGAATTTCTGGATGGCAAGCATCACCGTATACGACAACTATGCCCTCACGGCATTTCTTTGAGCACTTCTCTAACTGCCTTTCTAACGCCTTTCTTAGTTTACCAAAATCCGCGTGAAGCTCTCCAGGTAAGAAGTAAGGCGTAGCCTTCAACGAACCCTTGTCTATTAAGGCCCGCACCTCTTTCTCCAAAGTACCACATGAAACCAAACAGACGACCATGCTGTACTCCTCTTAGCTCAGATTGAAGCCAACGATAAGTGCGCCTAGTTGAGGGTCGAAGAGGTCTATCTTATCCCTAAACTGCTCCTTCAAAAAGTCGAAGACTGGTGGTGAGGGGATTGAAACAACATGCTCCTGTAGCTCTTGGATGCGTGAAAACTGATCGATTTGGATACCATTAAAGACGAAGTACGCTTCTCCGTTGGCAAAGGCACTGGAGTTGATCTTTGCGCCCTTCTTTAAGACAAAAAAATCGCTAATTACTACATAATTCTTATCCTTCTTGAATTCCTTGATCCTGTTCGAATCCATCAAAGCCATTCCAACCATCTCGCCTCCGCTATATAGTTTCATCATGTCAACATCTTTGGGGAGCTCAAAGTCTATGTTCATGAAGAAGACCATGGCAATATTTCGAGAAAGCGATTCTTTGACTCCCTCGTTCTTGCCACGACCCATACCGGCCAATATGTTCTTCATGGACTCCTCTTCTAGGCACGCCACAGTCTCACGCTGCTCTTCGTTCAGCTCAGCAACCCCTGCTACTCCCCTTATACTCATCATCTTGACTTTTATATTCTCCAAAACTTCTTTCTCAGTAATCAATTTCATTCCATCAGACACAAGTCTTATAGTATGATTCGAAAGACTGCTTTGTATATAGGTTTTCTATTGGGTTAAAGTTTTGGAAGACTTCGATTTGTTCCAGACGTACAGTAGGTTCTCATTTTGCTTTTAAAACAAAAAATTGGTGTCACTGGGTATTTGTTTATTTGCCCAGATATATCTCTATAGAACTGACGTTGTTTAAGTTACCTGTTTCGTTGCTCTTGACCTGTTCTGTGTCTATGTTTATCTTCTTCACATCCATGCCTGTGGCAAATCTCTTGACGGCTATCTGAGCCACATCGACTGCCTTGCTTATGGCTCTGCCCCTTGCTTTGATTATGACTGAATCACTACCATTCTGAAAGAGTGTTAGGCACGCCAAGACATAGTTCATGACTGGTTTTTGTCCTATGAATATAGTGTTTGTATTTTGCATATTGACACCTAGCTTGTAGGAGAAGGCAGTAAAGAACTCTCTTTAAAAAGATTTTGGTAGGATCGAGCAATATCGAGTTTGATTTGTTAATGAGTGAGATTTTGGTGAACCCAATATTCATAAATAAAAGGCGATAGATAACTTTAGGTAAGATGGCCAATCAAATAATAGCAGTTCGCCAAGGGACCATCACAGAAGAGGTTAAACGAGTAGCTCGTATGGAAGGGGTATCCGCCGAAAGGCTGAGGGATCGCATAGCCCGTGGCACAGTAATAGTTGCCTGTAACAATAGTGGAGATTGTAAACCCCTTGGCATAGGGGAGGGGCTCAGGACGAAGGTCAACGCCAACATAGGCACATCTACTGACATCTGCGACCTTGGCATCGAACTGGAGAAGGCAAAGGTCGCGATAAGATATGGAACAGATACCATCATGGACCTGAGTACGGAGGGGGACTTGGACCATATCAGAAGTGCCATTATAAAGGAGGTGAAAGTCCCTTTTGGTACTGTTCCTTTGTACCAATCTTACATAGAGACCGTTAGGAGAAACAAGAACCCCGTCAGCATGAGCCCCGATCACCTCTTCAATGTCATAGAGAAGCACATGAAAGATGGAGTTGCCTTTATGACGGTGCACTGTGGCATAACCTTGGATGCCGTGAAGCATTTGATCGACCACCCAAGGCTAAACGGCATAGTGAGCAGGGGAGGAGCCTTTCTTGCCGCTTGGATGCTTTACAACGAAAGGGAGAACCCCCTCTATTCGGACTACGATTACCTTCTCGAGCTGGCAAAAAAGTACGATGTAGTACTAAGCCTGGGAGACGCTTTAAGGCCTGGGAGCCTTGCCGATGCCAGTGATCATGCCCAGTTCCAAGAGCTACTCACCATCAGCCACCTTGTAAAAAGAGCGTGGGATGCTGGCGTGCAGGTGATAGTGGAAGGTCCGGGCCACCTGCCCTTGGATCAGGTCGAGGCCAACGTAAAGATGGAGAAGCTCCTGTGCAAGGGTGCCCCCTTTTACCTGTTGGGTCCCGTTGTTACAGACATTGCTACCGGCTTCGACCATATAGCTGGTGCCATAGGCGGGGCGTTGGCTGTCATGGTTGGGGCAGACTACCTTTGCTATGTTACCCCAGCGGAGCATTTGGGACTACCTGACATCGATGACGTTCGCCAGGGCGTTATAGCATCGAAGATAGCTGCCCATGCAGGCGATATAGTAAAGCTAGGCAGAAGGGCCATAAAGCACGACATAGAGATGTCGAAGGCTCGCTCCCTCCTAGATTGGGAGGCCCAGATAGGCTTGAGCCTAGACCCCGACAAAGCTAGGGAGATACACTCTAGAAAGAAGAGTAAAAATGGAACATGCACCATGTGTGGTGATTGGTGCACCTACAAGATCATTAAAGATACTTCAAAGAAGCTTAGATAAAATGCATATACTGTCTGAAAGGATTTAAAAAAGGATTATAAGAAGGACTTGTTGGTGAAGAGTCGATGCCCATTACCGATGTTGTCAAAAAGCAGTTGGCCCAGAAGAGGAAGCTGTTCTTCAAGATATGCCTGAGGTGTGGTTCGAAGAACCCCATCTCTGCTACTAGGTGCAGGAAGTGCAGGAGTGAGGAATTGAGATTGAAGAATAGAGCCCTCGGTGCGAAGAAGTAAGAGCATAGGGCCGGTCGTCTAGTCTGGTTAGGACGCTACTCTCACACAGTAGAGGTCTCAGGTTCGAATCCTGGCCGGCCCACTTTCTCGTTAAGATTATGGGCCACAGTTCTGTTAGACCTTAAGGAGAGAATCTCATAAGAGCGGACTTTATAGAGCGGAACAAGTTATTGAACTTGAACCCTTCTAAAAGGATCAGGTCCTAATTCATGCCACCATAATAAAAATATGGCTAGATGCTTATGCATCTCTAGGTCAAGCCTAGAAATGCCGCCAGAGCCAATACTTTTCGAAGAGTATCTTGCCCCAATGCCAGATTCTGCTCGGTCTTCTTAGGTCGACCTTTGGTTTGGGTTCTGTGAAGAATTCACCGCTCATATAGACTACCATAAAAAATAAATTTCACATAATAAAATTTTATATTGCCTTTACCTGCTTTACTACAGAAGGTCTGGTCTTCTTAAGTACCTTGTAACCACATATACACTTGATCTCTGGCAGTTGGGCAAGCTTCTCAGCCGTAATCTTAGTGCCACATCTGACACATTCGTACACAACCCCTCCAAATACCTCTTTGCCTTTGTCTTCAGAGCCATTCAATCTAGATTTGTTGCTATAAACACTAGTATTTGAAATTTCCCTTGCTATATTTCCAAGAACCTGTAATCAACATAGTTATTACATAGAGTGTCAATCATTTGCTGAGTGATTGTTTGGAGCAAAAGCCGAAAATGGTAGTCGTTGCTGGGTTCCATGGAAGTGGGAAGACTACAACAATCGTTTGAATGGGTGGGAAGATTCGCTCGGAACTTGGCAAACATGTAGCAATAATAGTAAACGACAGAACCGAGATTGCTGTCGATGGGAGGACTGTAAAAGACCTTGGATTTGAAGTTAGCGAAATTGCTGGAGGATGCGTCTGTATTAATGTACAAGATTTCACAGATTCGATAAGTTCCATAATAGAAAAACTCAACCCAGACGTAATATTCCTAGAGCCCATAGGAATAGGGCTCCCATCAAGGGTCTGGGCAACCATAAGAAAGAATGTTGCTGGCCGAGTAGACCTGGCACCAATTGTTGTTCTTTTAGATACACGCAAAATACACGAGCTCTATAAGAAACATGGAGGTTTAGGTTTAACCTTACTTGGCCATCTTCTCTCTCAACAAATTAAAGATGCTGAAATCTTGGTAATGAACAAAGTGGACTTAGTACCTTCGAACGAGCTTGCAACAATTTCCGGCTATATCAGAAAAATCAAGCCAGATTCTGAAATTCTTATGACTTCAGCTGAAACTGGTTTGGGTTTTGATGAACTATCAAGAATAGTGCTTAACGGAAGCTCAAAGATCCTCGCACCGCCAACGCAAGAGACTCTTATGAAACACGCTGAAGTAGTTTCGGAGATGAGCTGGGTTACAGAACAGTATGAGGTCAAATTTGAAAATCAGTCAGATATCTTGGAAGTTGAAAGATTTGTTCAAGAGTTTTTGAAGGAAATTAGAAAAGAAATAGTAGCTCGGAGAGGTGAGACCGTTCACATTAAACTTCATTTCAAAACTGACAATGGTTCGCTAAAAGCCAGTCTGGTGGACTTAAGTCAAGGCGTCAAAATAACCAGTAGAATTTCTGGTTCTGTGCGAGGTGGAACATTAACAGTCAATTTTATAGTTAGAAAGTTAAAGGGAGAAGAGTTAAAATCTTGTGTAACAGGTGTGTTGTCAAGAATTATACAGTCATGCATAAGTTGATTAATTCCTGAGCCGACTGCCAATCACAAATCAGTTGAAAATTCTGAACCTAGTCATACTCATACGTATGATCAAAAGGGCAAAGCTCGTTATTTCTGAAATCGATAGTTTTGTCATCCCCTTTCTTCTTTCAAAGAACAGTATTGGGACCTCCTTTATGGGCAATTTCAGCTTAGAGTACAGGAAAAGGCTCTCTATCTGGTATGCATAGCCCTTGCTACTTAGATTAAACCCGAGTAATTTGTGAACCGCTCTTATACTCAATGCTCTAAAACCACTTGTGGCATCCTTCTCCCTTATCCTGAGCAGTAGACGCGTTATCAGGTTCGCTCCCTTGCTTATCATCTTGCGACGCCAAGACCATGACACAGATCCCCCACCTTCAACGTATCTAGAGCCTATGACTACATCATATCCTTCGAGAATATTCTTCACAAGTTCTGGCAGATAATAAGAAGGGTGTGAGAGGTCAGCATCCATCTGTACAAACACATCGGGGGAAAGGTTTGACCCAGACCATATCAAACCGTCTATGTATGCCGATCCTATCCCATACTTGCCAGGCCTAGACAATAGGTGAACATTATTTTTATGCTCAGAGACCTTCTTAACTACCTGCGCTGTCCCATCCGGGCTATTATCATCTATTACTACTATATGCACATCATGGCCATTGGAAAGAATCTTGAAGATATCGTCTATAAGTATGGGTATATTGTCACGTTCATTGTAGGTTGGAATCAGTATAGCTATCCTTGCCATTCGTTACCATCTATAAATTCTTAAGGGTTGTTCTGATAGCTTCCTTCAAAGACGATGCGATCATAGAAACATCCTGATCTTTGAGTCCTGGGTGAACAGGCAAGGATATGACGTGCTCAGACGCCCAGACCGTATTAGGGAGAGGTAAATTACTATAGCCAAGTTTTGAGTAAAGATCAGTCCTGTGAATAGGGACCCTATAATAGACGGTAGCCCCGACGCCCTTTCTGTTGAGGATTTCTAATACCATATCGCGACTTTTCTCCAAAGAGACAGTATAAAGGTACCAGTTGTACACTCGATCTTTTCTTTCCCTTGGCAACCTTACCCCTTTTGATTCTTTAAGAAGCTCCGAAAGTGCCTTGGCGTTCCTTCTTCTTCCATCCAAAAAAGAACTTATCCTCCTCATCTGGATTTTTACTAAAGCGGCCTCTATCTCAGGCATCCTCAAGTTCAGACCCAATACTTCTGAATTATGGTTACTGGCTAGGCCATGATTCCTAATAGTCTTCAGCTTTACACATAATTCGTCATCATTAGTCGTTATAGCACCGCCTTCACCACACGCCACAACTTTCGTAGAATAGAAGCTGAAGCAGCCTAGATGGCCGATAGATCCAGTGCCTATCACTTTATATGAAGAGCCTAAGGACTGAGCAGCATCTTCGACTACGAACAGACCGTGCTCTTTTGCCAACTTGACTATAGGGTCCATATCCGCGGGATGACCGTAAAGGTGGACAGGAATTACTACTTTAGACTTCCCACTGATCTTCCTCTCAAGATCTTCCACACTAATAGTATAATCCTCCAGATTTACGTCTACAAATACTGGTCTTGCACCCGTGGCCAGAACAGCGTTGGCGGTTGCGATGAAGGTAAAGGAGGGTACAAGGACTTCGTCACCATGGCCAACATTTAATGCGAGAAGAGAAGCTATCAGCGCCGATGTGCCAGAATTTACAGCCACTGCGTGCTTTACACCAACGAACTTGGCAAGGTCCTTCTCGAAATCCCTTACCATGGGACTCCCGTCCAAGCTGGAGTCTGTCAGCTTACCACTCTCCAAGACCTTCATCACCTCTCTCTTCTCCTCTTCTCCTATCAGGGGCTTGTTAATAGGAATCAAAGACTATCGCTCTGCATTAGGTATGGCATTTAATTAAAGGTAATGAGCAACTAAAGTTTTTATGCAAATGCATAGAGCATAACATTGATGAGTTTGGAATTGATAGGTCAACCAAGTGAAAAAGAGAGAATCAGAACAGTATACAAAATCATCTGTATTGTGACTGCGGCAATAATAGTTGCAATAACAGTCTATGGCATCGTCGCTACCGTGGTACAAGGAGTAGAGGTGGTTGGAGAGACCCTTGTCAATATAGAATTCCCACCCATGGAATTTCTATTTTATGCCAAGCCCACAACTTGGCTGGTAGCATCTATGATCGCCTTCTGGTTTTGCTTCCTTGAATTGAACAAAGAACGAATCCTAAATCTCCCTAGATCCATTCGACAGGTGTGTACCCTCCTCGCCTTCTTCGTGCTGTCCATGGCTTTATATGAGGTCCTCTTCAACTTCACTATATGGGGGGGCTTGATAGCTTCGACTAGCATATTGGGCGAGCTGAATCCAGATGTACTTGTAAACCCCTTCCCCAATCCAGAGGTGCCTTGGAATCTTGTCTTTGCCACAAAGATATTCTTCGTAATAACGATCATCTCTTTCTACACTTTCTACTTCCTTCGAAGAATAGAATGACGCTAGAAAGTAATAGCAATATTCGAAACATAACGGAATCTGGTCGTTGTCAAGGAAGAATTTTTGGCATGTTATTCAACGCTTAGAAGTCCGAAGATCTCCAATAGCTCGCGCCTGCCCTCAAAGTGGGACCTTATGGGGGCTATTATCTTATCTAGTGCTTTCGCCACTCCTAACTTCAGGTCTGCTGGGTGAAGCTTTCGCTCTCTGTAGGCTCTCTCTAATTCATTGAAGCCATCAAAGGTCATCATCCCCCCGAATTTAGTAGGTCTATCTATCTCAAAGGTTTTGAATTCGTGAAAGATTATCTGTCTAGAAATCTCCAATACAGGGTTATAGTCTGTAACGCCTTCTGGGCACCATGCTCTTTGAATCTTCTTTTTGATCTTATCTGCATCGTCGTGAATGAATATGCAAGTAAAAGGTTTCGATTTGCTCATCTTACTCGAGAACAACATGTCAAGCTTCGAATCTTTATCCAATCCTGAGGTATGGGGTGCGTTCAGTCCCGGCAATAATCCGTGGTGGATGGCTACTGGTACCTTCCACTTTAGCTTTGGGAAGACTTCTCGCGCCAGCATATGGACCTTGCGCTGATCCATGCCAGAATGTGCTATGCTTATGTCCATAGCCTTGATGTCAATAGCCTGCATAGGAGGGTACAGATACTGGGCAAAATCCAGTTCATCTTTCTCGCTTCTTCCCATTATAGTCAGACAACGAACATTTCTTGCCAGTGTTATATGCTTCGAGAATTTCACTAGATCCTTCCAGTAGTCATCGTTTCCTTGATATAACTCTGAGCCGTGAACCACTTTAACCCCAGGGCTGAAGAACCTAAAAGCTTCTTCATAGTACCTAGACGCCGTCTTTATTTTACTCCAATCTCCCCCAAACTTGTTGTTAATGTAACTATGCCAATCAGCGAGAAAGACTCTACAATCGATCCCTGCTTTCATTAGATCGTTTATCTTGAAGCCCGAAATTAGCAAAGTGCCTATGTGCATCAACCCTGATATCTCGAATCCTATGTAATGCGTGGGATGTTCTTCACTTTCTAACAGTGTTCTAAGACCGTTCATAGTAACAACTTCTTCGGTAGGCAGTCTAAGAACTAGTTCGATCTTTTCCTCTAAGTCCATGCTAACTCATGTCTCCAAGGTTTGTCTTAAAAATCTGTTCCTTAAAGGTTCATCTGATTTGAATACAATCCAACATTATATTATATTGCTAAAACGATTGAACTATTATCTTCCCATACTTTACGTACTTTCTCATAACACTTATGATTTCTCCTCTCTTAGCAAAGACGTGTCTCCATTCTTGGCCATCAGCATCTGTATCGCCACCTATTACGAGCCACGAATTATCTTCTTTGCTTCTGCTGAAATTCTTGGCTATGATTTTCCCTTCGCTCTCTTTTGATGACAATTTCCCGTCTGGATCCTCAACGTGAAGCACGATTGTGTCTTTGGACCAAAGAATTTTGTAAAGTATTTCACCCGCACTTCTCATGTATTCTATATCTATCTTGGCAGCCCGCCATCCTATCTGCGGATGGATGTGGTGGAACATCAGCCAAAGACGCCCCTCCCAAGGTAATCCTTCTCCCTCCAATAGAATAGGATCTGTCCCCCTCTCTAACAACAATCGTGATTCTCCGACTGGGATATCAAGTATTTTGAATCTCTCAAGCGACTTATCAAACAGGCTCCTAGTAACTGAGATATCACACCGAGCCACGATAACACCCTCGTCTTCACTTATTTTATCCAGAGGCGCTTTACATCGATTATATGGATATAGGCTCATCATACGGACCCATAGATAGTGCTTTTCGGGAGGTATGTTAACAAATTTCTTCAGATGCCCCATAAACTGCTCAGGAAGAGACTCCATTATTCTTCCCCACATTCTTAAAACACCTAATCTTATCTCGCTAGCCTATTTTAAAAATGTTTTTAATCAACCTCTTTAAGACCAATGCTATAAAAAGGGAAAATCGATGGCGCCAACCGAGCTCTTCGATCTAATAAACGGGTTTATACCTATTCTCTTCATCTTAGCCTTAGCAATAATCTTCGTCTATGAGTACGATGTTCAGAGAAAGGAGAAGAGCTAATCTTATTCTAACTCATTATAGGAAGAGTTCTTTCTGGTGAGCATAATTTAAATTTAACCCTTAATTAGGGTTGGTTCGGCATGCAACACTATTGGATATTCGTAGTCATCGATCACAAAATGGATAATAGAATAATTAAAGCCATGCAAGTTCTTGAGGATAGAGTGCAGGGAGGATTCTGGTCTCTCAATAGGAGGACTGGAAACTTTTATCGTATAAAGGAAGGCGATAGGGTTATCTTTTACATAGGAGGACGAGAAGGAAAAAGGTTTATGGGTAGATGCACCTTGGCCAGTGAGCCTCATCCCATGGACACTGATCAGAGGAAGAGAGTCATGGGCTATCCATCCGCTCTATTTACCCATGCGGTAAACCTGAAGAACATCAAATTGTGGAGGGAACCTTTGCCCGTCTCAGATTTAACGGAAGAATTGGGTTTCATCAAGAAAAAAGATTTGTGGAAGGTCTACTTTAGGAGGAGTATAATCCCAATACCCGAGAAGGACTATAATGGGATAATATCTAGAGCTGAGGGATAATTGTACACATATATCAAGCCAAGGTCAAGCCATAAAAGAAACTAAGATGCAGGCATTGAAAAGAATCGATAGGTCATTCGCCCAAGCTCTCAGGCTTACCTTTCAGGAGAAGCTCCACTGCTATTTTTCTTTGGGACAATCTCAAAAATGGCTCCTTCATCTCCATGAAGTTCTATCTCACCATAGGATAGTACCTTCGCCCTTACATTTATCAAATGTATGATCGAACCTACTTGCAGGCTAGATACGGCTTTCGGCTCGTTATCCCATATAGCAACGCGAACAGCCTGATCGCTCTCTATATCGTTTATGTAAAATTGGATGACAGAGCCCTGACTGCCATCCTTTCTCGTGAATTGGGATAATCTTGGCTCTGTCTTTAGGAAGCCACGAACAGAAAGGTATAGGGCTGGAGTCTTTATGGATGAGATGTTCTTCGTTATATCCTCTATAGTTGGAAATTTCTTTGCCAACTCTTGGTCATATACAACCTCTATGCCCCCCCTCGAGCCTACATATAGCATGGACCGACCATCTAAACCCATTTTTACGTAACCTTTGACGATCCTCACAACAGTATCAGGACTTATGTTAAGAGTCTCTATCAACTTTGTCTTATCATCCCATAAGTTAACCTTCGTAAAATCGTCTCCATCGAAGAGTACGACCCTTCTGTAATAGCCCTGAGAACCGTCCTTCTTTGTATATTCTTGGATCGGATAGATGCTCAACACACGAGCCATTATGGTTATCTCATTAGCCCCGACATAAAGATCCTTGAGAGTCAGGTCCGAAATTGCCACCTGCTCCAAGGACACTCCCAAGTCCGAAGCCACGAGGAAGAGGGCTCCCCTTTCCGTTAGATAGCCTCCCCCCACTTTCCTTTTCTTCTCCTCTATCAGCCTTGATAGAGTTTCTCCATCCATGCCAGAACGCTTCCGCAACTCGTCGAGGAGTCTGTTGAAATCTGCCATTTCTTTTGTTCAGTCAAACTGTGCATGACACTTATTTAAGATGTTAATTCTTTCTACATGAAATAGGCAACGAAGTGAGCAGTGAAATTCTGAAATTCATGTATGGAAGAGCAACACATTTTAACCACATCCCTGTTGATATAATGGAGGCTGATGGATTGAGTAGCAAGAAGAAGAAAAGTGCGCCAATGCCAGCTTCTAGCGCTGGACTCCTCCGATTCTTTGAAGATGAAACCAAAGGGGTGAAGGTTAGGCCTGAGGTAGTCATAGTCCTATCAGTGGGAATAACCGTTGCCTCCATCCTATTGCATATACTATTACCATAATTCGGGTGGAATAATACTGCAGAAGGACTCGAAGTCGAGGATAGCCAAGAGGTACAAGGCCCTCTTCACCCTTCCTTCAATTAAGGTAGCAGTGGCTTTAGCCATCATCACATCTGCAATCTTGTTCATCACTTCCAACTTTTATGAGATTGGTCCATCTAAGCTGATATATCTACCAATCTTCGAAGCAATACTATTTCTCTCTGTAATGATAGAGCGCATGATCTTGAAGGACAGCCCACTGGCCACCCTAAGAAGGCTTATTGCGATTTCATCTTTTTCTTTCACCATATGGCTACTTATACTACTAATCGGTCTCCTTCTTTCCATTCCTTTCTCTATCTATGCCCAGATCGATTCTCTTTCGATTCTGGGATTCTTTGGCATTACAGCCTTCAGGCTACTTGTATACGAGTCTGTCTTCTGTGGTAGCGTGCTGAAGAAGGCTTTTACCGCCTTCTTTCAACCTATTTTACTGTCACCTATGCTACTCATCGTCCCATCAACCATAGAGGCGTTGAACTCCCTTCCCACCCTAGGGGGTATTGTGATCTTAGGCTCTGTCATGTTCTACTTGATATTGATAGATAGAATCGGTGCCAAGACTATAGGGTTGGGTTCCTTGGAGCTTCTCCGCGCCTTTCTCTCAGCTTGGGCAGCTAACCGCCCAGAATTCATAGAAAATATCATGGAAAGGATGGGTTCCCAAAAGATTGTAAGCGCCAATGCAATAATATTCGAGACAGGGGGGATGAGACCAATTCTGGTGATCCCAGAGGTGCATCCAGGTCCCTTTAATCCTGTAGGGAGTAGCAACCTGCCATCACACCTCCAAGACTGGTTCTTGAAGAATGGTTTTTCGCCCTTTATTCTCCACGGAGTCTCTGGACACGAGCTCAATCTGCCATCTAGGAGTGAGGTTGACAAATTTGTTTCATCGTTCGAAAGACCCAAAACAATGGCTTTAGGGGATGCTTGTAGCATCTCTATCGTAGCTAAGGCTGGGAAGGCGACTGCATCGTGCATTGTCTTTGGAGATGTAGCATTTGTGATACTGACCTTGTCCCCCTTTGGTATGGAGGATCTGCCATTGGATCTAAAGTCAGAGGTAGAGAATTTCGCTCTAAAGGTCGGCTATACTCACACTATAGTGGTGGATGCTCATAACTCACAAGGGGAAACCATAAGCAGGGAAGATTTTGATGCTCTTATCAGAGCAGCCAAGGATGCTCTGGTCAATTTGAAGGGCGTTGATCAGTACAATTTTATGGTTGGCTTTGCCCATTCTTCAGAGCTCGATCTTCGATTGGGGGATGATATAGGACCGGCCGGACTCGGCGCGATGGTCTTTGATATAAATTGTAAGAGGTTTAGCATACTGATTGCGGACTCGAACAGTGCCAAAAGGGGGTTAAGGGAAGAGCTGTTAGAAGGCTTCAGGGGATCGAAGGCACCCATCCTAGAGCTATGCACCTCTGATACTCACTTTACTGCTGGCAAGACGCTGAATTCAAAGGGTTATATTACACTTGGGGAAAGGACGAACTCAAAAGAACTTTCAGAAGCTACAAATCTGCTCATAGAAAAGGCTACAGAACGAATAACCAGAGCGAAATTTCAGGTTATTCATACAGAATCGTCGACAAAGGTTATCGGCAATGAGTTGATAGATAGCTTTGCCATGGCTCTTGAGAGGTCTCTCTCATTGGTCAAGAAGGGGGGTCTCCTCATAATAGTTCTCTCCCTCTTGATTACTATTTTGGTTGCCATATAGGAGCTTCCCAATTCTTATATACAATAGATTCCAAAGTTACAAGATTGATTGGTCTCCACTGAAGTTACCTTTCTTACCGAGTTAGGATTGATTGCTTCGGTAACCTTAGTCCTGAGTCTGATCTTTATTCGCTTGAAGTTGCCCATCGCTATAGGTCATCTGATAGCAGGAATACTGATCGGACCTTACAGCCTTAATCTAATCTCAGGTATAGATATCATAAACCTCATAGCGTCTCTTGGCGTCATACTCTTTTTGTTCATTATAGGTGTAGAGATGGATCCGAGCCAGTTGAAGAAGGTTGGCATCAAAGTCTTGACTTTGGCCTCCATCGAGATAGCTGTTTGCATGATAGCTGGGCTGATGTTAGGACTAGTCTTGGGATTGGGTTGGATAGAAACCCTCTTTCTAGCATCTATCTTATCGATAAGTAGCACAGCAATAGTTGTCAAGATGATCCCAGAAGCAAGAGGGTTATCCGAAGGAGACCGCCACGTAATCGTAGGGATAATGTTGGTGGAAGATATCTTTATTGTAATCCTTTTGATTTTGCTCCCTAGCTTCGCCATAGCTGGAAGCGTCTCTCTGCCCGATTTGGTGTTCCTTGCCTTAAAAGGGTTTGTTCTTGTAATAGTAATAGTCGCCCTGAGCGACAAATTTATACCCAATCTTATCGACCTTGTTAGAAGATACGAGAAGGTAGCAGGAGAGGCTTCCCTACTTTTATCCCTAGGTATTGGCTTCTTCTTTGCCATCGTGGCGACATATCTTGGGTACTCTCCAGCCATAGGAGCATTCACTGTGGGACTAATGATAAGAGGTGAACAGTCATGCTTCTTGTGGAATGAGATCGCCCCATTCAAGAACTTGTTCATGGTTATCTTCTTCGTATCGGTGGGCGCCCTTATCGATCCGAAGGTCTTTCTAAATCTGAGCCTCCCCCTAATCCTTATAGTGACGGTAGGCATCCTTAGCAAATTCGTGGGGGGATGGTTGGGCGCAAGGATCTGCAGAATGGATAGAAAAGAGTGGATTGTAGGTCTGACTATTGTACCCAGGGGAGAGTTCTCTTTTGTATTTGCAGGCATAGGGCTAAGCCTAGGAGTAGTAACGTTATCGATGTATTCTTTGGTTGGGATCGTTGTGCTCGTAACTTCGCTATTCACACCAATAGTTTTAGCATTATATGAGAAATTTATTGGGAGGTAAAAGGTCTCCGAATTTTCTGATAATGTTTGTTTTTATTTCGCTTTTCTTGACTATAGACTTCTAAGTCGTGGCTTCCTCCACCACCGCTTTACATACAGATAGACCAAAAAAGTGGACAGAACTGTAGCCAAGAGTAGAGAGGATACCATCCATATCAAATGCTTCTCGTCCATAAGAAAAGGGATGCCATAGATCGTTGCAAGAGTATTGGGTACTAGAACGGCTGTCCCTATGATCGTCAGCCAGAGCAACATTGTAGTCATTTTATTTGTCACATCCGCTTGGATAACGCCGACGCTGGCAGAGAGCATTTCAAGGATTTGTTCTGCAAGTGATATCTGCCTCTCTAAATCTGTGATGATTAAGTTAAATTTCGCAAGTATTTCTTCTCTATCTGAGACCATCTCAGCATCGCCGTATCTTAAGGAGTGGACCGCACCATGGGTGGACCAAGCAATGTTCAGGAAGGTTACTATCGATCTCCTTATCTCAAACATGTCACTACTCAGTTCACGTAGAGGCAAGGTTCCTAACCTCATCTCCATGAATTCAGATCTCTCGACTATAGAGCCCAGCACCTTGAAGTTATGTTCATTCACTTCATCTAATATCCTTGCCAGTAGTAGGGTCTGCCTTTCAGCCCACTCTTCATCAATCATTGGAAGTTTCTTAAGAAAGGCATCTGCGTATTGGGATAGTCTTAGTAGATGGTCTGAATACTCATCGTGAATAGTAACTAATAGATTTTGCTTTACGTAAATCAAAAGTGGAGTTGTAATTACCCTTTTCTCTTCAAATCTTACAACCGGCACCATTAGGCCAAGGGTATCGCCTTTGTCTTCATAGCCAGATAGATATTCTGAAAAGAGCATTGATGGATCCAGATCGATCTTGAGTCCTTTTACGACCTCTTCCGCACCTAGGGAGATATCTCTTACGATAAAGTCCAACCAAGCCATTCTACACTCTTCGATATGTGATATGGCCTCTTCTAACTTTTGAGTTGAGAGTCTTATCCTTGATCCACTTGGAGTTACACCCGCACAATGGATAGCCTTGATCATGATACCCCGAACCAGTTAAAGTTTTTGACTTATTAGAGTTTTGCATCCTTTTTACGAAGAAGGAGTTTATTCAAGCCCAAATAGCCTCTCTAAATCGAACTTGAGTTCATGCTTTGTCTGCTTGCTGGTAGCTATCAAGGTGTTGTGCAGAAGCATCGCAACGGTCATGGGACCGACACCTCCAGGGTTAGGTGTTATGTAACCAGCCTTTTTCCTAACGTTTTCAAAATCCACATCCCCATATATCTTGCCTTCAATCTTGTTCACGCCTACGTCTATGACTACTGCCTTGTCTTTCACCATGCGTTTTGTGATGATAAAACCATCCCTCTCAAAGCGTTTTGAGAAATCTGGGTAGTATCCGAGGGAATTGAAGATACCTATCAAGGATTCAAGCAACTTTCTTGACGAGGATAGATCTGTTGAATGACGCCTACCAACAGCACTTATCAGTATATCGGCATCTCTTGTGAGCTTCTCCAAGTTTCTTGTCCTAGAATGGCATGTAGTTACGGTTGCATTGGAGTTCAACAATAATGTATCCACATTAAAGAGGAGCTCCTGCAGAGGGTCTACATGTGATAAAATTTTAGAGATTGGCCTTCCCACCAGATCGCTCCTACCTATTACGACTACATACTTTCCATCGATGTCTATCTTGTAGCGGGAGAGCATCACCATTATCCCCTCTGGCGTGCATGGAATGAGGTTGTACCTTTTTGATGAGAGACGGCCTACGTTATATGGGTGAAGACCATCCACGTCCTTGTCTGGTGATATAGCGGATATAGCATCATATCCATCTATGTGCCTTGGCAGGGGCAGTTGTAATAATATGCCATGAACGCTCTCGTCTTTGTTCAACCCTCCTATGAGTTCTATAAGCCCCTCTCTCCCTACATCTTCGGGAAGTTGGTAGTTCCTTGACTTTATCCCAACTTCTTCACAACTTTTGTGTTTGATCCTTAGATATACCTTAGATGCTGGATTCTCGCCTACTAAGATGGTCGCCAGGCAAGGCTCTATGCCATCTTTCTTGAATGTATCTGCCTCATCTCTTATCTTACCCTTTATCTCTTCGGAGAGTCTCCTCCCATCCATTGTTACTGCCGTCATCTTAACACCTTATCCAAGGGCTTACCCTCTTTCTCCCAGATTTCTTTTTGATATTCGATGTATACTCTCTGCCTCTCGCTCCATCTTTCTTCCCAATCACTGCTATAGTCGATACTTACCCTCCTCCCTTCTATCCTCAATCTTTCATCGGCATGTAATTGGATGGCTTTTGGGTAGAGCCTGTGCTCAAAGATCAAGATTCTATCGGAGAGGGTCTCTTCCGTATCATCTTCTCTCACATGGACTGCGTGCTGTAAAATTATAGGCCCAATATCCACACCTTTACTCACATATTGTATGGTGCAACCAGATACTTTTACACCGTAATCTATGGCTTGTCTTTGGGCATGTAAACCTGGGAATGAAGGTAATAAAGCAGGATGAATGTTCATTATCCTGTGCTCAAACTTGTCTATGAAATAGGGGCTGAGCACTCTCATGAAACCCGATAGAACTACAAGATCTACATCATGATCTTTTAGCACACCGATGACATCTCTATCAAAGACCTCTCTCTCCTTGTTCCTATGGTCCATAAATTTACTCTCTATTCCATTCTGCTCCGCAATCTTCAATGCATGTGCGTCTTTATTGTTGCAGATTAGAACGTTAATTCTCACGTTTTCTAAAACTCCCAATCTTATATGATCAACTATGGATTGGAAGTTCGAGCCTCTTCCAGATGCCAGCACTCCGAGAGTGAGCCTTTTCAAAATCTCACCAATAAGGATTTCTTCTCTTAAGATTCTTCATATAAACCTCTTTAAAAGCTTCCCGATAAGCAAATTAGATAAGAAAAAATGGATTGATCTAAATGGGTGATAATCGACCAATGGGCATGCGATTTTTTATAAGGGAGATAAGAAGGATGCTCCAAGAGGACGTGCCAGAGGGCACAACCGCTTTGGGGGAGATCAGCAGGAGAGGAATGGGCGATCCCTTTAAAGTTCTGATAGCGACCATACTTTCTCATAGGACGCGAGACGAAAATACGAATAAAGCCTTCCAGCAACTCTTCTCGACCTATAAAGATGCAAAAGAACTCTCAGAGGCCGATGATAGACAGATTCAAGAGTTGATAAAACCCTCAGGCTTCTACCACGTGAAGGCTAAGAGAATAAAGGAAGTTTCAAGGATGATCCTGGAGAAGTATAAAGGAAGGGTTCCCAGCGATCTCGAAGAACTGCTCTCTTTGCCATCAGTCGGAAGGAAGACAGCGAACTGTGTCCTGGTCTATGGTTTTGGAAAACCAGCGATTCCTGTAGATACCCACGTCCATAGAATTGTAAATAGACTCGGATTTGTCAACGCTAAAACGCCGGATGAGACCGAATTCGAGTTGATGAAGAAGGTCGATAGAAAGTACTGGATGGATATAAACGAGTTATTTGTGAGGTTCGGCCAGAGGATTTGCAAACCCGTTATACCAAGATGTAATGAATGCAGATTGAGAAGTGTCTGTAGGTGGTATCAGAAATTCGGGAGACAGATCTATGAGAAGAATCGACCGAGAGGTATATAACTGAAAGGCTCTTGTGGTGGATTATGGCAAGGCTGCTCGATTTAGGGCTGGACAAGTTGAGAGGCGTGATCCTCGATATGGCTGAGATATCGGAGAAGACTGTTATGACGTCTATTCAGGCATACACAGAGGGAAAAGATCTGAGGGAAGAAGTCTCAAAATGGTCTGAAGAACTTAGAATACTTCAGGATGAAGTAAGCGAACTAGCCGTGGAATTGATAGCAAGGTATCAGCCCGTAGCATCGGATTTGAGGTTCATCAAGTCCTCCATGGAGATCACTTATGGATTCTCACGCTTCGGTCGCTACGCCCTTGCCATAGTGGATGTTCTGAATATGTTCGGAGACCTATCAAAGTGTGATCACTCCATGATACTAAGGATGGCGGTCAAGGTGAGAGACATGATCTACAAGAGCATAGAGGCCTTTGTGAAGAGGGATGTGGAGTTGGCAAGGACTCTAACGAAGAGGGATGATGAAATTGATGATATGTACAAAGACTACGTAAGAAAGATCATCGAGAACAAGGGGGGCGATTTGAGATGCTCGGTGTCTGCGACGCTGATCCTAAGGTATCTGGAGAGGATAGCGGACCACGCCAACTCCATAGGAGAGACCGTGGTCTACATAGTCACGGGTGAAAGTAGCCCCAGAAGATAAATCAATGACATTATCAGAAAAAATTCACATGGAAATCGAAGATAAAAGAGTTGTAAAAAAACAAGACAATGATAATAATGTCAGAAGTTCATGCGTGAATCAAAAAGTATTCGCGCTCGAATTCAATTATTGACTAAACTTTTTTAATAGGCTTTGAATTATGAGGAGAAAAGATTGTTGGGCAAACAATGACTAAAATACCTAGCGGCGACCACTCTCTAACTCTGATTTTTAACCCTCTTTGGAAAGCTCTGGCTCGTTTCTTGGCAAGCAAATGTGAAAAATGTGGACAAGAACGATTGTTCTCAGTCTTTGACATCTGCTCAGGGAGTCAACGCTCACCTTGTGAAGGCTGCTTGGTAGCATCAACCGCGCTAATACCACTAATCCGCTTAATGTTCGTCAGTCTCACAGTTGACTATAGTATAACGAAACGGTTGCTAGAAGACTCGCTTATTCGTAGATGTATGCTCGGTGTGGTGAAAGGAATCGCCAATTTCGGAATAAGATATCCGCAGCCCACCGGTGCTCCAATAACTATTGTCTGGAACTTCACCAACAGATGCAACCTCAACTGCTTGCACTGCCATCAAGATTCTTCGCCGATGTCTTCTTATCCAGAACTAACGACTTTTCAAGCCTTTAGGGTGATAGACAACATGAGTGACGCGGGAGTAGCCATACTAACCTTTTCAGGTGGTGAGCCGCTACTACGCAGTGACCTTTATGACGTAATTAAGAGAGCTAATGATAGCGGCATGCTATGTACAATTGCATCTAACGGAACTCTCATAACTCTTGAGGTAGCGAAAAAGCTCGCTAAAGCGGGTATCAAACGGGTAGAAATAGGCTTAGACGGCGCGAGAGCTGAAACTCATGATTTCCTGAGAAATAAGCTTGGAAGTTTTGAAGCGGCGATTAAGGGAATAAGAAATTGTGCTACTGTAGGCTTTAACGAGTTGGCCACCACCATGACGTTACACTCGAATAACATCAACGAATTAGAAGAAACTATGGACTTGGCAGAGAAGCTTGGAGCGACAAGGTTCTATCTAAACCGTCTTATACCTGCTGGCCGTGGAGTCGAAGCATGCTACCTTGACGTGACGCCTCGAGAGAAAATCAAGGCTCTGGAAGCATTGTACAAAAAGTTCTACAAAAGCGTAACAGGGGGATTCGGTATACAATGTTATGCTCGAGGAATGACCTACTATGCTCGTCTTGGATATGAGCATTCAAAAGGCAAGGTCTTCACGGTAAGCGAAGCTTTGTCAGGATATGAAAGGATGTTTCAAGAGAAATTTGGACTTGAAGTCTCTAAGATTGTGAGAAGGCTTGCAACAGGTTTCGGTGGATGCTCGGCTGGCTTAACCTACGCAGGACTCACGGCTTCTGGGGACCTTATTCCATGTGTTCCTGCCCCATCAATAAAACTTGGCAACCTTCTCGAACAAAACCTAGAAGAAATCTGGGCTCAAAATGAACTACTAAACTACATCAGAAACCGAAAGGCGCTAAAAGGCTCCTGTAAAATATGTGTCTACAACGACCTATGTGGCGGTTGCAGATACACGGCATACATCGCCCATGGAGACTGGCTAGGACCTGATGCTTCTTGTCCTTTCGGCTCAAAAATCCCGAAAACTTTGTGGCATCTACCTTGCTACTATCAACTAGATATGTAGAACATCCAAGCTGATATGGAGTAAGAAATTTAAACGATAATAATCAAGCACCCATACTACAACTTCAAAATCGGTCTTTGATCTTCTCAGGCATGTTAGCGCCGGGGGTGGGATTCGAACCCACGCGTCCACGAAGGGACAACCGCTCACTCTTTTGATCTGGGCTCGAGGCGGTCGCCTTAACCTGGCTTGGCTACCCCGGCGATATTGATTTTATATTGGAGCTATATATCTTCAAGCCCTATCTATGATTGAATCCTTCGCACACTTTAATTTCATATATGGGCATATTTTATATCGTTACTGCGGGGGTCGCCAAGTCTGGTCAAAGGCGCGAGGCTCAGAACCTCGTCCCTAAGGGGTTCGTGGGTTCAAATCCCACCCCCCGCACTACGACCAAAAAGCTCAGTTTAGCCGTCTTTTTCACGACATCTTTGATTCGCACAACAAGCAGATTTAAAATAGGTTCAACTATCGGTTTAAATATCGGCGT
>JACAEJ010000016.1 GCA_013388925.1 Nitrososphaerales archaeon | reverse complement strand
TGTCGCCTTTAGAGTATAAATGGCACAAAGAAGCAATTACAACTATCACATGGTCTGCTTCAGGAGGTTATGACGGACAGATATGTAAAAGGATGGGCGGTGGAGCAGGGAGTGGGTGGATCTGGCAAGACATTGACCCGCCCCGATGTGCGGAATACCTAGAATTCTGGTACTTTTACACACATGGGCAAGTTGTCATTTACTATTCAGACGGGACAGACCATACAGAGAACCTTCCTGATACTTATACTTGGACACTTGTCCACATCGACCTGGACACTACCAAGCTAGTGTCGAGAGTAGAAACAAACGCAGGTGGTTATGGTGGAATTGATGTTGATGACTTTGACCTGGAGGCCTGCGCCCCGGTGGGCGGAGAACTGACCCAGTTGGTGACACCTACCCTGAATCCTCTCATGGTGTTAGCGGCCATAGCGGTGGCTTCAGCTGCAGTGCTGGGCTACAGGTTCTCAAAGAGGTAGCTCAATCACCCTTTTTTGTTATGCAACTATTGCTCAGGCGGGATTAGTCTAGCCTGGTCTAAGGCAATGAAAAGGTAGGTCTAGTCCTCCAACCCTATGAGAGCGGGGACTAGGCTCTCTCACCATATTTTTTACGAAACTGCCCTTACTCTTGATTTATGCATGGCTTCATGCTTATCATAATGAGACTAGCGAATGGGAAAAACTGCATATTGAATATCGCCTTAGAATCATGATTATCTAGAACGATAACCTATGCGGTGAGAGGTGATCTTATGGCTGTCAGAACTGATGAGGTTGAAAGAGAACTAAAAGCTCTGCTACACTGATATCCTCTAACACGTGAGCACTTGGGAAATCATACCATAGTATAGCTTGCTTAATATCCGAAGAGCGTATCCATCTATGACCGAGATTGCTTGTACAAAGAGATAACTCAGAAGATCATAGACCTTCTGAAGGCTCACGCTGATTTAATCTGCCCTACCAAAATCAAAGAGTATCATTTTGGAGCTCCTGTGACTTTTGCCAAAGTGAGATACCCTGCCATCTATGTCCAGTTCAACGGTAGAAGAGTAAGTGGCAAGGCAAACGTGAATCAGTTCCTGTATGATCTTGTCTTCGAGATAGGAGTTGCTGACAGATCCGTAAAAGAGGACGATGCTGAGAAGAGCGTCTATGATAAGGCCGAGGCGATAGATAGCGTCCTGAGGGACAACCCAACCCTTGACGGACTGGTTTCTGATATGAGGCTGGCAAGGGACATAGAAGTTGTCCATGCTACTGAGAGTGATTATGCTGTAGCCATCGCGAGAGTCATTCATGTTGCCAGGAAGTGGATGAATTGAGCTTATCATTAAAGCTCAGAGGCTGGGAAGAATTTAGCAGATTCCTGAGAGAATTTCCCCTCAAAGCAGGAATTGTTCTTGATGAATTTAAGGACGAAGCTGCAAGACTGATAGCCCAAAAGGCAAGAGGAAAGGCTCCCGTAAGAACAGGAAGGCTGAGAGATTCCATAAAGGTTGTAGGCGAAAGGGTTGAGGTCCAAGCTGTTTACGGTTCTTATGTAGAGTACGGCACTGGAAAGATGGAGGCCAGACCATTTCTCAGGCCAGCTGTAAGAGAATCTATGGGCGACTTGAGAAGGATTCTTGCAAGCGAATTTCAAGATATGCTCAGGAGAGAGTCAAGATGAGCGTTGAACTGACAGCCACAATAAAAGCTGTAGATGAAGCAAGTAGTAAGATCAAACAGGTGGGCGATAACACGAAGAAGGCCATGGAAAAGGTTGAGGCTAGTGCCGAGAAGGCAGACTTTTCCATGAAAAACTTTGCCGTCTCGATTTCTGGGGTAATGACAGCTGGCTTCAGCCTTTACAACGCGTATGATAGGATTGACGATGCCCAGCTGGCAGTCAAGAAGTCTCAGGATGCTTTGACTTCTGCCCAGATAAGTGCCAAATCCGCTCAAGACTCTTACAACACTGCCGTAGAGAAGTACGGGGTTGACAGCGAACAGGCGAGAGACGCTTTGGAGAAGTTGGAGCTTGCCCAGAGCCGTGTCGCCACTTCACAAGAAATGCTAGAGGAAAAGCAGTCGAGGGTGAACGAGGCCATGGTTCAGATGGCCATTCAAGTAGTGCCGACGATGATAACAGGACTTACAAGTCTAAAGGGAATGATAGGAAGCTTATCAGGAGCCTTCGGCACGTTAAGGCTGTCCGCCTCTGCAGCTTGGACCGCCATGGCTGGCCCTCTTGCAGTCTTGGGCATTTCTATCCCGATCATGGCTGGGGCGTACCAAGAGACGGCCGATCTGAAAAAGGAACTTGATGCTCTGGGTCTCACTATAGAAGATGTAAACAGGATGACCTATGAGTATGCAGCAGCTGGTATGAACTTAATCGAGGCAAACATAAGGGCGAAGGCAGAGATTCACGCCATGTTTGAGACCTTGCAACAACAAGCAACCATCATGGACGGCGTTGCTGCTTCGATAGAAGAGGACGCAAACAGAATAGTTGATTCTTTTGAAAGGATGAACGATGTAATTGTAGGGCACTCAATCTGGCCAGAGATGTGGAAAGACATCGAAAGAGTTACGAAGAAGGGCATAGAGGCGAATGTTTCTCTAATGGACAGGGGTCTAGGTAGAACTGAAAGGGGGTTTGTAACGAGTCCTATTATTCACAAGACGAACATAGTCATCAACACAGGACCTATCAGCTCAAATATGGATATTGAGAAGATTGCGAAGGCCTTCGACAGAAGGTTGAGGGCGAACATAAAGGCTCAGCACTACTTGGTGAGAGGATGACAACTAAGCTCAATGATATAACGATCAACTGCAAAAGCATCTCATTAACCAACGTCCAGAAGTTTAGCTCAAACGAAATTCCCGGAGGTCGGGGGACAAGGATGATATCAATGGAGAGGGGTGCTAGTGAAATCTTGTTGGACTGCTACGAGGATGGAGCCTTCGAAGACAACGTCTATGACAAGCTCAAAAGGGCGAAGGATATAGGTGATAGTGTGAAACTCGATATTGAAGATGAAGCAATAACGATAGGGTTCATAACCAATATTACCCTCTCAAGGGACTTACCCGACTTCCGCTCTTATACAATCGATCTCATAGAGGCGTATCACAAGATCATAAACGTCTGCGATTTAACAGATTCATGGAGCGTCGATTCTGGGGGAGGGGCCTTGAGTGTCGATTCAACCTACCTCAAAGAAGGTTCAGGCTCATTGAAGCTGTCAGGAACCATATCGGCATCTACGCCTTCGAGAATGAAGTACAACCCTTCTAGCCTGATCGATTTAGAGGACTATGGTTGGGTGGTCTTCTGGTTCAGGATCAGCAACAAGGATAACATATCTTCAGCATATATCAAGCTCTTCAAGGATGGAAGCAATTATGCAAGTTATGACTTCTCAAGTCTGTTAACTCAAGTAAACAGATGGATCAAGGTCAGGGTAAAGAAGAGCAGTTTCAGCGAGACAGGGACCATGGACTGGGGGGAGATCGATTACATTACAATTGATGTAACCAAGAGTGTAGAGGCTGCCTATGACTTCTACGTGGACGACCTTGGGGCGATGGAGTAGTGGCTCTCAAGCTCCTCTTTAAAGATAATTTTGATGGCGTGGATGGAGCTTTACCCCATAGAGGGAAGTGGATGAACTTCCTAGCCGTTGTGCCTGGAGGGGACAGGGACTTCTTGGACAAGATTTGCGAAATAAACACCGACCAGATGCACATTAAAGCGAGAAAAAATGCAGTTGATACTCAATATAGATCCGTGAATGTCTTAACGAGGGCAGAGTTCAAGATTCCCTTCACAATTGAGCACGACTTTAGAGTAACGGACACTGGCTTCTCGTGGGAGCTGAATACTGCAGCGATAGAAGATGGATTAATCCAAGAAACCAGTTTTTATGGTAAATGGCTCCTAGCGGGGGGTGCACAAGAATACATGACTGCTGAGCATACATTTTGCTTTGGTTTGAACAGGATCAAAGATGGCGTTCAGCAGGCTACCGATTATAGTGCTAATGGCGTCTTTGTTCTAGGTACGACCTATCATCTCAAGCTGGAGATAACAGAGCTTTCCACCGGTTATTATCAAGCCCATCTAAAAATAACACATGACAGTGTAATAGACTGGGAGATAACAAGAGACTTCGACAGATCGTTAAGTGAGAGCTTCAGATACAGGCTCTTCTGTGGTGCTGTTGATGACCCAGCTTATGCCGATCTATGGGTTGACAACTTCAAGGTCTTTGGAGAGCCGAGAAAGAGGATAGGAAAGGTTGTAACGATAAAATACGGTCCCGGCTATCAAAACTATGCAAACCCTACCAATGCTGTTGGAAGTTCTGAATTTATCCAATGGACCGGCCCAACGGGATTTAGCGATCCAAATTCTGACTGGAATAATGAGACACAAGCTTACGATGACAATACGACGAGTTTTGCCTATGATGACGCTAACTCTCAGTGGCACGCTTTCTTGTATCTCACCATTTCTGATCTGCAAGCCAATAAAGTGAGAGTGTGGCCCACCAGAGCGAATACAAACATTACCCAGATGGACGTTGATGTCTATAAGGATGGGGCATGGGTTGACCTCTTCTCAGGAGCACCGACTTGGGGTGCTTACAACGAGTATTCCTTTACCAGAGGTGTAGTCACTCAGATGAGAATAAGGTTTTACAGCGGGGCTATCTATGTGGGCGGTGCTCGAGTAAATGAGGCTGATTTTCAAGAGGCATACGTAGCCACTTTTGTTCTTGATAACAATACCAGCACTTACTGGAGACCCATCACTATCAACGAAGCAAATGCTTGGTGCTATATTGACATGGGATCTTTGAAAGTGATTTCAGGTTTTAAAATCTATTTTGATGCCAGTGCTGCTTACCGACCTGTAAATTACGATCTTGACTACTCTTCAGATGCCGCAAGTTGGACTCAAATACTTAACCAGAGCTCGGATCCGGGAGCTGGCTGGAAGGAGCACACTTTTACAAAGGTTGTAGCAAGGTATATCAGGTTTCAAGTAAATACTCACGGTGCTACTGGTATTAGACTCTACGAGATGATGTATAGAGAAGGCTACGAGACCATCTACAAAGCAACTGATGACATTTTGGCATGCTCTGTATCACATAGAGATGGGGGTTTACTCACCGGGTCTTTGGTGCTCAAAAATAAAGACAACAAGTACAGCTTTGACTATCCCACGGAGATTGAGATAAGGCTTGGAGAAGATGATGCGATGTTATGGTTGCTCTTCAGAGGCTATGTAGATATCTTCAGAAAAAAATACCCCGACTGCACGATTGAGATGGATTCAGCCCAGGGCTATGCCAAGAGGATGAATTACAGAGAGGCAAAGAGCAAGTCTTACTCAGCTCAGTTAAGGGGAGCAATAGTCAAAGACCTGATAAGCAGTTACTTTTCTAACATCTTTACGACTGATCACGTGAGCGATGGTACTTCAAGCTCCTATACCTTTGATGATGCGGCAGTGGGAGAGATACTATACCAGTTAGCAAAAGATGAAGGCTATGTCTATTACGTAGATGAAAATAAAGACATCCACTTCACCTCCGCCCCATCCGAAGAGACGAAATCAAATATAGATATAAACCAAGGTGAGACAGTTGTTGAACTTGAGTACGGTCTGATAGACGAGATACTGAATAAGATTTATGTTGAAGGAAGTGGCGTTTCTGGAAGTGCTGAAGACTCAGCTTCACAATCTCTCTACTGGCTCAGGGAGAGGACTTTTGTGGATGGTAGCATAACGGCAGCTGGAACCGCTACAGCAAGAGCGACGGCCTTCGTGAATCTGTACAAAGACATTCTCGATGAAATAAGCGTGGCTCTACCGAAGATATTTCCCATCAACCTCTTCGACAAGATTCAAGTTAAATGCTCTCAGGTTGGTCTAGATACTGAATGTATTGTCAAAGAGTACAGGCATATCTTGGATGAGGCAGGCATAAGAACCATAATCGGCCTAAAGCATAAAGAACTGAGCATGGCTGACATCCTTTCTGAGCATCAGAGGAAGCTGGAGGGAACAGAATGAATAGATGGAAGATGATAGGGATCATCAGCATTATAATAGGAGCCCTTCTAATAGCCCAGAAGATGGTGTTTTACGGGGCCGTCTACACGCCGAGATACTTTTTCGATATCTTCGACCACGGGCTCTACGGCATCGTCTTCCTCGTAGTCGGTCTGATACTGTCGATCGGAATCAGAAGGGGACCGAGCAGATGAGGAGGACCCTGACTGCTTTGAGAAGCAAGGTAGACGAGCTTTCCGATGTGGTGAAGCTGGGGATAGTGGGTAGAGAATCGGCGAGGGAGAAGGCCATGTCGGACATAGCTATGGGCGTGAGTCTTGAAGAACGCCTCAAGAACATAGAGCTGATGCTGGGCCTGAGGGAGGAGATAAGTTGAGGATAGAAACAAGATTGAAGGATGTTGTAGACGATCTCTTCGGGGCGTACATGTGGGTGAGACATTCCATCTTGGACGACCCTTCAGTGGACCCGGAGTCTAAGATCAGGCTCCAGCTGGAGTTGGAAGAAGCGAAGAAGACGTGGCCAAGGTGTGCCTTGAGGATGAAGGAGTGGAGAGGAAAGAAGTACTATTCGATACTCGTAAGAAGGACAGACTACGGCGAGGCGGATGTCTGGCTGCCCATGGGCGATGAAAAGGCCGAGGCTTTCATCGAAGAGCTAAGAGGAGAAGGAATAGTATCGGAAGACTGAAGAGCGGTTAAGAACTTAAGAATTTCTTATAAGCGATTAAGCGATCATCTGCTAGAATCGCTCGCACTCCGCTCAAAAGGTTTATTTTATTATTCCTAGCACTCTTGAGAAGGAGAGTAAGCTAATGTGTGACACTTGTAGGGAATCCATGATAGACCACATCAACATTAAGATAAGCAATAGACTTCTGACAGCAAATGGTAAACCCTTCATTATGAAGGGTCGTTACGGGGACCTCGTCATAATAGAAACATCAACGGGTGGAACTGGATCTTTTCATTTGCAACATCTTGTAGATTGCCATCATTGGATGGTTGTTCTTGGTAGAACTATCCATGGGGTGGGTAGTCACCAAGATTCGGTACGTGGACTTGTAGGATCAAAAGGACAGATGATTTACGCATAATATAGTCAAATCTGTAGTTTTTCAAGCATTGGGCATAGCAATTCTTTACATGTATCGGGTGTTCAACACCATATTTATATGTTCAATATCACTGAACACCCTCTAGGAAGGCGCTGACTCTCTGGTAGGAGTCAATTCGCCTACCTTCATCCATTCCATAGAACCTCGACACAGCAATCGGTCCCCTGCCCCTTTCAAATCGAAAGTATGCTCCTATCCTCTCTAAGGCCTCCTCAACGAAATCTTTTTCTCTTCTAGTCGTACGCCCTCTTCTAAACTTCGTTGTAAACTCGCGAGCGGAGTTGGTTGGACTACCTGCTGTAAATCCGCAGATCGCGTACACATCGTAACAGTCCTTCTCAAGCTTTAATGGCCTCCCCAACGCGTGTCCCTTCATACCCACCATGCTCACGATATCACCAACCTTCACATTTGTCGACAGTTCCGATCCATCAGTCAGCCTCCCAGAAGCCTCAGCTTCAAAATTGAACTTGAAGACGATGCTTGAGCCTAGGATTATAACCGCATCCAAGCCTTCCTGCACCCGAACAAATTCTCGAGGAATATTTTCAAGGGCCTCAGGCTCAGACAGGAAGTCGAGCTCTACGCTGATACCCCCTGCAACCTCTCTTCCAAATCTAAATGGGTTTAAAGTGGGTCTAAAGCCCAGGCTTGTTAAAGATTCGCGTATGCTTTGATATCTTCTGAGGATCTTGGGCTTGAGAACAAGATCTATGTCGATGGAGCCGCAGTGGTTGAAGTGTCCTTTAGTTATGAAGTATGGCGCCCATCCTCCAGCCAGAACAAAGCTGTCACGATACTGTCTCAGCGCCTCGTTTACCTCTATCAGGACGCCTAAGGAGATCTTGGTCTTATTGGTGTCGTACAACCTCTTCAGCCTGCCATTCCTTTGCTATCTTTTCAAGCAGTTTTCCCGCTGCCTCTTCGCCTCTACCAGGATGGTTGAAGAGGTCGACATAGAGTTGCACCGGCGAAACAACCCTCACTCCATCAATTACCTTAGAACCGTAGAAGACTCCTTCATCGTAAGGTGTAACGAGTTTCACATTGCCGTTTCTCTCTATCGGAGAAATATCGAGACTCTCAGCAAATGCTACAAGCTCCTTTCTCCCTATATCAGGGTGAATGTAAATGTGAAAGTCAGTAGGTCTTACGTATGGCGCTACAATCCAAGTTGCAGCGTGTAAAGTGAGCGCATACCTGTCTCTGACTCGCTCAGGAAGTTTGGCTAATCGTGATAGAAAAGTCTCAAACTCCATATCGAAGGTATAGTAATCAGAGAACTTGTTTAGAAAGAGGTAGTTGTAAGAAGCGGCCCACTGCCTGATCAACCTATACGGGTCTGTGAGGATAAGCCTGTTAGACTCGTCTCTGCTTGCGAACCCCATCTGAGCAAGCGAAGAGACTACATAGTGCGCCATCCCCAGAGATAGTCGGGCCTCTTTAGCGAGCTCCCTCAGCACCCACGTCCTACCCGGATGCATCAAGAGAACTCGGACTATTCGTGAAGACTTGACTTCAAAGATGTTACGAACCACATACATTTGAAGTTCAACGAGCTTTATAAATGTTCAATATTCTTGAACAGGAGATACTGCTTATTCCGCCTACCTGCGTTTGACTCCCAGTTCCCCTTACTTTGCTTGCATCTTAATTTATTCTTTGAACTTTTAATTCTATCTTCATTTTTCAGCTTCATCGCAGCACATGCTGATCTTCCCAGCTTCGATCTGTTCTTTGAATATTACTCGATAGTCACGGGCAGGACTGAATATGGGGATGCCGATGTATGGGTTGGTCCAGTGGGTGATAAGAAAGCTGAAGCCTTCTGTCAAGAACTAAAAGAGACACTTTTTGAAACTATTCGAGGGACTCTTTCCAAAGGACAATTTCCTTATAAGCGATTAGCGTGCCGATATTCCAGTCAGGTGCCCTTGTGGCGATGTCCTACAATTTGAGCCAACCCTAAGCCTATAGCTACAGCAGGTATTATCGCTATAAGCATCAATAGCACCATAGTATTCAAGATAGGCGTTGATACCAGCTCCCCACCAACAGGTAGCCTTACTCTGAACACATATAGACTATCCCAACCAGGACCTCCTACCGCTACTATGCTACCATCTCCCGACATAGACAGTATAGGACTAAATTGTTCTAATTCAAATTGGCTTATGAGACTACCATCTGATGTGAAGAAGTATACCTTATAATCAGGGGCAACTCCTGTCTGTGTTGTAGCTGCTATTATACTGCCATCATCACTTATGGCTACATCAAGCACTTCTTCACCTTCATGACTCGTCCATGTCTCAG
>JACAEJ010000015.1 GCA_013388925.1 Nitrososphaerales archaeon | reverse complement strand
TCTCAAATCAGGATCGTCTTCGCCCGTTATAGCCACAATATCCTTCTCATCGATGCTAAGATGTTTTGTGAGAAAACCGTGATGTTGGTGGGCGAGGACCCTTGTCGGAGCAAGAATCAGACACTTCCTATCTGGGAAAAGCCTAAGATGTTCTGCTATTGCCAGCGACGCAATGACCGTCTTGCCCAGACCAGTTGGGATTACTACCAAGAGGCTCTGATTAATGCATTCAAGAGCCAGATCCATCTGGTACCTTCTAAACTCCAGAGTATTCGGCTTAATCAGATCATGGACTACAAATGCCTGTCCTAGGTCCATCATTGTAACCTATCAGTTCACCATAATTAAGTATGTGTAGGCAAAAATGGGACAAGCGACACACTAGGAGAGTCAAGATGTACTAGATGGTGTGGCGGCCTTTTGGCCTGCTAGATTGATGTGATTTGATTAGGGCTGAATTATCTTAATGGCTTGTTCTGGGCATTGAGTCTCACAAGCCATGCAATATATGCAATCGGGTTCTCTTATAGGGTCTGACTTCTTTTCAGAGGTTGGATGACCAGGAGAATTCAGCCAATCGAATACAGCCACAGGACAGACATCTATGCAGGTACCTTCACCTGTGCAAATATCTAAGTCTAATGCTACTACACTACCATGTATTCCCAGTACTTTGGGTGGATTGACTGGACCCCAAATGTCGTGACCTTCGTGCTTGCCTTCTAACTTCCTGTTGCTCTTGAAGTTTGGATCTATAGGCATTTTCTATCCACCTTCGGGCTTATATTTGTTCAATTTTAAACCTTATGGTCATGCCCATTCATAGGTATGCACCATAAGCCCAACAGATGCTCTTGCCAAAGGTCATTGTAGAGCATAACATTTGATGATTTGAAAAATTCCAAAACATAGATCTTTCTAAAGCATGATTTAGATGGCCAGACTTTTTCAGAAAGGCAGCCTAAAGGTTTATATTATAACATATGTTATAATTAGAGGGGGAGACTTGAGGCAAAGAACGGTCCGAACGATTCAAGTACTCGAGGAGCGTGGTACCTACGGAAAATGCACCTGCGGAGGAGAGGTGCTGTTCTACTCTGACTTTGGCGTAAGGTGCAAGGCGTGTGGCAAGCTCTATGGCACTTGGTTCCAGAGGAAAAGGGCGGCCATCCGCCACTCACAGGAGACCTTGTTCAAGGTGGAAGGGGACGATACAAAAGAGCAGGAAGAGATAGAGGTTCACGACGATGTGGATCCGTACCTCTAGATGATCTACATCGAGCCTAGGGCTAGCATTCACTGTATCGGTCTGTTGTCATTTAGCTTTGTGGACTTGAACCAAGTAAGAGAATAAGTTGCTCTTGGATTCGACTATCAATCGACAGTATTTAGGAGTAGGATATATGGAAAGAAATCGATTCGAATGTTGTCTATCGCGATTCGTTTGCATGGGCGAAGGACTTAGCCTTTTTTCTCCTTTTCTAAAGCTAGAACTGCCTTCCTAAAAAGGCCCATGGCAAGATAGGCCTCTCTTGGGCTGATCCTGCTCTCTGCAAGTAACCTTTTCATGGCGTTTCTCAGCAAGGGTATCTTGTGCTCCTTGTAAGAGCATATTTTAGCCAGTTTCATCGAATATTTAATCACCCTCTCTCTATCCTCTCTTGATGCCCTCTCCTCGATGCTCTCCACTCCTTGCTTCGATATTTCGTATAGTATTATGGCTACAGAGTGGGATATGTTCAAGGTTCTATAGTCGGTACCAGTGGGTATGCTCACTACCAGATCACAGAGCTTCAGCTCTTTGTTGTTTAGACCTGTCGCCTCACGCCCAAAGACTAGGCATACACTCCCCACAAAACCTCCCAGATTCTTGGCAAGATCTTCTGGCGTCGATGCCTTCCTCGCGATGTTAGATGGTTTCTTGCTCACTATTGCAGTGGTACCGACGATCATATCGAAGTTCTTTACCATATGGTTGAAGTTCGTCTCCTTCGACTTTTCGAGTATGTCTACACCGTGAGATGCGAACTTCCTTGCCTTACTCAGATCGACTCTTGGCTTGATCAATAACAGCTCGTCTATTCCAAAGTTCTTCATGACCCTTGCAACGTGCCCCACGTTCACTTCATAGAAAGGCTCGACAAGAGCTATCGAAAGGCTTCTCATGGGAATAACCAAAATCTTTTACTCTTTCCCTACATATTTGAGCATGATGGTCACAAACCTACCAGAGAAGGCGAAGGCGAAGTGGGCGGAGGCTAAAGCTGCTAGAGATCCAGCCACCAAGCTTCGTCTATTAAAAGAATTCTACTCCAGCTTCCACAAGCACAAAGGAACTGAAAAACTCGAAGTCTCCATCAAAAGGCAGATGGCATCCTTGGAGGAGGAATTAGAGAAAATTAAAGCAAGACGCAAAGGCTCATCCCGATCAGAGTGGGCAATCAAGAAGGAAGAGTTCATCCAGATGGCTATTGTTGGGAGCTTAGAGACAGCCACTTCTTTCTTCAATCTTCTAGCAGGAACTCACATAAAGTACCATGAGACGCTGACGAAACCCGTACTGGGAGTATTCAAAGGACTCGGTGTCCAATTCCAGCTTATAGTTGCACCTTTTGACAAGAGGATGAGTGAAGAAAAGTTGGAGCGCTTTATGAGCCTGATCAGAAACGCCGATGGCATACTTGTAGCCTTGGGTTACGAGCCCCCGAATTATGCAAAAGACGTCATAGACTGGTTTGAAGGCCATAACATAGACATTCAATTGAACTATCCACGGGTAGAGATAGTATCAACACCAAGTGGGGGGATAAGGGTGGCAGGATCATCGGATTTCTGTAATGACAGAGATATAGTAGACTTCATGTCTGGCTATAAAGTTAGAAATGCAATAGTCAAGATAGCTAGAGACGCCACCCTTGATGACGTTGAGTCATCGCTATTCGGGAGAATAATGAAGAAGGCCTTCTTTGTCACTTTAAGAAAGGATCAGTCTGAACAATTGAAGGCTCTAACTCCCAACGTAATAGTTCTTGATTCGTCCACCAGTTCAGATGCCCTCGCATCACACATTCTAGGAGGGCTCGGACTCATTCGAATACATACGAAAGGGATAGGGAAGGAGCCAGAAAGAAGACCCCTAATAATGAGGAGAGGAGCAAGGGTTGTTGAAGTCGCTGAGAAGATTCATAAGGATTTGGTTAAGTTCTTTCAATATGCTAGGGTCTGGAGGAAGGATGAACTAGATGGGATAAGGGTTGGTAAAGGCTTTGAGCTAAAGGATGGGGATATGATAGAGATTAGAGGTCGTCTGGACGCTAGTTAACAAAATCCCATCTCAGTTCTATTAGAATACGTCCTAATCAACGTAAAACTTATGTAACGGTTCACTCTTCATGCTTAAAGGTGAAACGTTGGAAACAACCTTTGACAGCGTCTATATCATAAGAAAGGAGAGGTATAAAGAGTTCGTAACTGATGCTGGTAAGCTCGCCATAGCTGTCTATACAATACCTGCCTTCATCTGGCTGGAACTCTACAAGGGCATAAACATGGAGAAGGACATAGCAATGCGTGTAGTCTGGAAGCCTGAAACTACAGTCAAGCAGATCAAAGAATTCGATAAAACTTGGTTCCTCAAGAAGTATTAGTTCGTAAAACAAACATGCTCAAGACTTGATGTTTGATTTGGTTAGCCACGCTTCTGGCGAAGAAGGCCATGGATACGGTTATGCAGACTAAGATAGGCACAATCAACCATGAAACAAAGAGAATTAAGAATTTAAGTCTTTTTCTTAAGGTATTGCTAATTTCCTGCTTTTCTACGTCCTCCTCCTTGCTCAGGGCATCGGTCGATCACCATAACGAAAATGCAAGGTTAAGTTAAATTAGTCATTCTTGTTATTCAAAAGCGTGAGACATGGTTCCTACGAACCAGCAGAGGATACCTTCCTGCTTACCGATGCTGTCAGAAGATACTGTGGCAAAAATGTGCTAGAGATAGGGGTGGGCTCAGGCTTTGTAACAGCAGAGCTCTCCAAAAGAAGCCTCTTTGTGGCAGGGACGGATATAAGCAGAAGGGCTTTAAGAGATGCAAAAGAGAGGTTGAAATCTTTTAAGTGTAGTAACGTTGAGCTCATCTGCTGTGACGGAGCAAGCCCCTTTCGTGAAGGATGCTTTGACCTTATCGTATTCAACCCTCCCTACCTTCCTTCTAAGAAGATCGTTGACATAGCAGTGGACGGGGGCAAAGAGGGTATAGAGGTTATGGTGAAATTCATAGTCCACTCATTAAGATCGATATCAAATTCAGGGAAGATGGTATTTGTCTCGTCAATCATATCGAGCTATGATAAAGCTATAGAGATGCTAAAGGAGAGGGGGTTCAGGGTTAGAAAGATAGGATCACGCAAAATGTTCTTTGAAGATATCTTTGTGATGGAAGCATCAAAGGCTCGATAATTCTTTAGCCATTCTTACCGATTCTTCAACCTCCAAATGCTCTACCCTCTTCTGTTGGGTTTCAGAATCTAGTTTCTTTAGCATGGCATCATAGTCTTTGCCATACTTTTCACAGATAGTCTTTATGGCGTTTACAACCTTTTTACCACGAAAAGAAAAGAGTAGTTTTGTGTAAAGAATAACGGAGTCATCCATCCTGTCTTGCTTTGGCTTCAACAAGAGAATCAAAGAAGTTACCCTCGGTCTAGGCTCAAAGGCTTCTCTGCCAACCAACTTCAATGGCTCTATTTCGAAGCTCGACCTTGCTATGATGGTGATGGCCCTATAGTACTTGGAGCCTGTTTGGGAGAGTAGCTTATCTGCAAATTCTTTTTGAACGGTTACTATAGCCTTATCAAAATCCTTCTTACTCAACCATTCTATGAACTTACCCGATTTGGAGTAAGGTATGTTCGAGATCAATTTATTGAACTTATACCCAGACTCGAGGGCATCCCCATTAATTAGCTTTAGATTCTTAAATCTAATCAGTCTTGATTTGGCGATGCTAAAAAGAGATTTGTCTATCTCGTATGAGAACACCTTCTTTGCTCTTTTACATAGAATCTCTGTGAGGTTGCCAGTTCCAGAGCCCATCTCAAAGACTATGTCGTTCTTGGACACGTTCGCAGACTTTACCATTCCTTTGAGCAACTCATCATCTACAAGCCAATGCTGCCCTAGTCTTCTTCTCTTCATCCGTCTGTTGTATGCCCTTTTTTCAGATCTACTGGAAGATTTTTCTAAATACAATGACTTCGAACTCGCACCTTCATTTCCTCACAAATATGGTTATCCTAGCACTTCCTGATATCTCATCAACCAAGCGCTTTGCTATCTGCTTTGCTGGATCCCTAAACCCTATCCTTGATTGAATGTCATCGAAGCTCTCGAAGGGTTTCTTCTCTCGCCCATTAAGTATCTGTTTCATGAAGGTCTTGCCTATTCCGGGTATCAACTCAAGGGCATGAAGTCTTGGAGTTACGGGTTGTAGTTCGTTAAAGTAGGCTACGTACTTCTTCTCGTTCTCCCTCACCATCTTCTCACATACTACGGGTAGCTCATTCTTTGCTTCGTTCGTCAGATCCTTGTATTCGAGCTTCCCAAGAACGCTCACCACCTTCGTCCTTCCCTCCCTTGCTATGCAGATCCTCTCTCCAAACTCGAAGGTCACCCTGTTCATGGCCAGTACCTCCAGCAGGGTCAGCCATTCTTCTCCTATGGCCTGGACCAAGGGTCCCTCCCTCTCTCTTACAGTCGAGGATTTGCCATGAGGAATAAAGTCTAGAACATAGGCGTACTCTTCGTATCTTCTTAGGGGATTTGTCTTGATTGACATTTTCAAGCCTTTTCCAAAATGGTTGCTTGCCTTCTCTACCATCGAGACAATCTTGTACTATTCTCTTCGGAAAAAGCAGTGAATGAGAAAATAATCCCTAACAGCCTTCATAGATGGATCGTTAGAAATCCTATACGAATCTCTAACAATAATACTTCCAAAACCTTCCTTAACGAAGTTCTTTGAAGTATCCATCTGTTGCATGGTTAGACGTTGATTAGATAATGGGATAGTTATTTATGCTTTCCTTCGTTTTGTTCCAAGAGGCTTTTTGGAAGACATAAATTCCTTCTTGCAATCATCCGAACAGAAGACGTAACCATGATATAGAACGGGCTTGATTATCTTCTTGCCACATTTTGCACAGCGCTTTATGTATGTCTCATCGGCGACTTCTGCCAACCCTAGTCCTTGTATATAGAGTAACTTGCTTTATTAACCTTTTAGCGCTCAAGAATGCGTAAAACTTATCACCAATCTTGCCTTTAAAAAAGTCTCGAGAGACCTTGAAGGCCGTCCTTCTTGACAAAACCGCGCCCATAGAGAGTAGGCCCTTGAGAGTGGCCTCCGTAGATGTTCCTTCTTTAAGTGAAGAAGAAGTCTTGGTGAAAATCAGAGCTTGTGGTGTATGCCGCTCAAATCTGCATATGATAGAGGGGGAGTGGGTAAAGCGTGGCTTTCCAACTAAGCTACCTATCATTCCAGGCCACGAAATAGTCGGCACAATCGACTCTATAAGTAGAGGTGTAGAGGGTTTGGAAGTTGGAGAGAGAGTTGGCATACAACCTCTGTACCACGCCTGTGGTGTCTGCGATTATTGTCTTGGTGGGAGGGAGAATCTTTGCAAAAGAAAAGTGTTGACAGGTCAGTCTGTCGATGGAGGCTATGCTGAATATATCAAAGCCCCGTATCGCTTTGTTTACAAGGTGCCAGACAATTTAGATGATCTTGAGGCGACCCCACTCTTTTGCCCCGGTGTTACGGCCTACAAAGCCGTCGAGTATAGCGATGCTTCTCTTGGCAAGACCGTTGCAATCTTTGGGATGGGAGGAGTGGGACAGGTCGCTCTACAGATGGCCAAGCTTCGGGGTGCTAAGGTCGTTGCTGTAAGCAGAAGCAAGAAGCATCTCAAAGTCTCCTCTGAGCTCGGTGCACACTCTGTGGTTTCACCAGAGGAAGAGGACATTGTAAAATACTTCAGGAGGACGAACTACGCAGACTCTTCCATAGTCTTCGCCCCCTATGATAGAGCCATAGAAGAGGCGTTAAAGGCCACGAAGCCTGGAGGGATTGTAGTACTGGGCATTTCAGGATCAATCAAAGAGTTTCCATACTATGAGGAGAAGATTGTCAAGGGGACACTCATAGGCACAAGGAAGGATATGCGGGAAGTCATCAAGATAGCGAAGGACGGGGGAATTCGCATCTTAGTTGAGAGGCATGGGCTTGAAGAAGCCAATGAAATCTTGAGGAGGCTAAAGCACAGTGAGATAGAGGGCAGAGCGGTGCTAACCCCATGAAATGAACATGATAGACTTATATAAGCTAATTTAAGATATCATGGTCATGCCTAGCAAGTATAAGGCTAGATTCGTGTTCTTAACTACTCTTATGATCTTGACAATGATGATAGTACCAATCGCCCCTCAGGCTCTATCTAGTTCTGATGATGCTCTCAAACATTTTTCAGGAGTTGTTGGGCACTTTTTCAGTACAAGAGGTTTTAGCCCAGATATAACCACACAGTCATTGGACATAAGGGTCTGGAAGTCAACTGATGGTGGCCTAACGTTTGATGCATCGGTAGTTGTCGCAGAAGGCTCCAGAAGCGTCTTTCATGACAAGCCTTGGATAACGGTGGACTCAAGCTTAGATAGCGACTATGAAGGCAATGTGTATGTGAGCTGGACGAGGTTAACCTTTGGAAAAGGCACGGAATATACTGAGATAGTCCTCTCAAGATCAACGGATGGGGGTCAGACATGGTCGGATCCTATTTCGATCAGCCCAAAGTTCGATAGCCTTTCTCGCCTCGTGCAAGGGTCTATGCCTGCCGTAGGACCCGATGGAACCGTTTACGTAGCGTATTATGACAGCCTTGACGATGGTTGGCTGTTGGGAGACTTCTCTTTGATGATGGTAAAGTCTACCGATGGAGGGGAAACTTTTAGCATTCCTGTAGTCATGGCCACCATGCCAGAGATAGGCTATGATCTACCACCCACGTTCTTTAGGGCATGGGCTTCTATGTTCCCGATGATAGCCGTAGACTCCATCGATTCCGATTATGTCTATGCCGTCTTTGCAGCCTACGATCCTATTTTCGTAGAAGACATCTACCTCACTAGGTCTGATGATGGAGGAGAAACATGGGACTCGCCCGTACTCGTGAACGATGATGATACTCCTAACTCTCAGTTCTTCCCTAACATTGCGGTAACACCAGATGGAAGAATTCACATGATTTGGGGTGATAGAAGAGATGACCCCGACAACTATCTTTACAACGTATACTATGACAGCGTACCCTTCACGGGTCCCTTTGTAGATGGGCTTGGAACCGATGAGCTCATTACTACCGTGTCCTCCGACCCAACAATCCAGGACATTTACTTTATGGGCGATTACTTCGATTTGGCCCAAACGAGTGATGATGAAGTCTTTGCCGTCTGGACGGATATGAGAAACGATGGGGACCAAGATATTTACATGGCTGGGAGCCCTGACTTTGACAACATACGCATTAACCAAGATGCCATAACAAGGTTGGGCTTATCGATACAGAACGAGCCAACCATAGCGGTGAACCCAGAAGACCCAACCAACATAGTTGTAGGAGCGCATGACTATCGCAACCGATTTGTCGAAGCATGGTACTATACTAGCGTCGATGGTGGTAGCACATGGGTAGAAGGCCCTTTGCCAGGGGTGGAGAGTATATACTTGACAGGAGACCCGACATTGGCCTTTGGGCTTGATGATACTGTCTACTTCTCCACAATAGCGACGGAGCTCGTAAGCATGGAAATAGAGCCAGATTCAGGGGCTATAGGTACTAGTGTAGAAAGTACTGTGGCGGGCTTCGATCCCTTTTCAGAGGTTCTGATAATGTTCGATGACGAGACTATTGGATTTGTTACGACAGACGCTGTAGGCATGGCGGAAGTCAGGTTTACGGTGTCCTTATCTGAGTATGGCGCCCACATCATCAAGGCAACCGATGGCAACGTATGGGTCGAGGAGCCTTTCACCATGGTGGACGATACCCCCATACTCATAGACGTAGAATCGGGCTCGAACCTCTTTCGAGGAGAGACGGCCAGCATATATGCAAAGACATCTTTGCATGGTCAACCGATCAATGCAACTAGCCTCTCCGCCAGAATCTACCTTCCTGATGACTCCAGCGCAAATCTGATGATACAACAGATAGATGACGGTCTTTACATGGCGAGTTACCCCATCCCCGGAGACGCACCCTTCGGCACTTATCTTGTGGTATTCGATGCACAGATCATAAATTCAACGATCGATGCTACAGGCTCGGCCACTTCTGGTTTCGTGATAAGCCATATATTGACAGACAGACTCTCTGAAATGACCATCTTCCAGTATCTGATCATCATAATCTTGGCACTCATAGCGCTGGTAGAGGGTATAGCCATATTCTTCCTCTCTCGTATACGATTCCTAGTTCGAGAGTAGTCAAAGAACGAAGTCCAAACTCCCATTTCTTGCCAAGAATGCAAAGCTGTCAGAATTTTTCCTTTAATTCTCTTTGCCATTCCGTTGAGCTCTTTCAATTTGGCCAAGATTTCTTTGGCATGGGAGCCCGTCTTTACTTTTGAATATATGTGTCTGATTCTGCCTTTATCATCTATGATGAAATAACCGAGGCTCTGTCCAAGATCGAGTAGAACGCTATTTTCTAACTCTTTTTTATTTTTTCCCTTCTTAGATTCTGGTCTCATTGATATGCTTCTTTAGGTATATGCTCTTTACCTTAGCTAGACTATCAATGTCCATGAGCCCCTTGTCGTAACGAATCCTTTTAATCCTAGGAAAGCGCAGGGCGTATCCACTGTCGTGCCTATCGCTCCTTTGAACGCTATCGAAGGCTACCTCTAACACTATCTCTGGATTCACTACGAGTAGGGAATCTCGGCCCTCTAGGGCCAAGGTCCTTAGCTTATTCGTCATTTCAAGAATCTCTTCATCAGTCAAGCCAGAATAGGCCTTGCCTATGACCCTTAGCGTCTGGCCATCTCTGACAGCAAAGGTATAATCGGAGTAGAGGCCAGCCCTCTTCCCATGACCATACTCAGCCATTACAATCACCGCGTCAAGAGTGTCAAGCTCTTTTTTCAGCTTCACCCACTTCTTGCCCCTTTTTCCTGGCGTGTATGGTGAAGACGGGTCCTTTAACACCAGCCCCTCATGGCCCAGCCTCCTACTCAGTTCGAATAGCTCCTCTATCTCATCAACGTTCCTGACCCTTCTTATGTACGAGGTTCTTATCAGACCATTGAGCCTTAGGGATTCGAGGTGTCTTCTCCTCTCATGAAAAGGTCCATCGAAAAGAGCCCTCCCATTCAGGTAGAGCAAGTCATAGACGAACAGAACTACAGGAACTTCACCCAATATTTCGGGGCCCAACTTCTTTCTTCTTAGCCTTCGCTGAAGCTCTTGAAAGTGTAAGGGTGTATTTTTCCTGAAAGGGACTATCTCGCCATCAAAGATGAATTTGTGAGGAATCCTTCTGAGTCCTTCTACAATTTCAGGGAAATCGCTGGTTATTTCCTCCAGATTTCTCGAGTAGATGGCTACATCATTATCACGCTTGTGAACTTGGACCCTGATTCCGTCATACTTGAACTCGGCATAGAGCTCCCTTTTGTAATACTGTTCTATCTCTTTAGCACTTTGCATTGTATCGGCCAGCATATAGCTCAAGGGTTGCATCAGCCTTGGCTCGGCCTCTTGAAGCTTGCGTTGAAATGCCAAAAGGGCCGTGGTGCCTATGTCGCCGATGACCAATTGAGCCTTCTTGATTTCTTTTATACTGTAATCGAAGGCCCTAGCTATAGCCTCCTCTACAAGGCCTTGAGTAAGACCTATGCGCAACTCTCCTGTAAGTATCTTTATCAAGTACTTCGCTTCGATTGGGCTTGCGTCCAAGAAAAGACCTCTCAGAATGCCCTTCCTGCCTTCTACCGCCCTTGCACCCATTATGGATGCCGCCTTCTCAAACTCTTGATAGACGTCCCTTATAGTCAGATCTCTCTTGATAAGGGAGACAAAAGCTTTTTTGCCAAGCAACTCTTCTGCCGTAGAGCCGAGGTCTCCGTATTTCAGGTAAGTATCTCTAAACCTTCTTGAGTTTGTGCCTGAAATCTCCAAGATCACATCTACAAGTGTGGAGTACCCAATGTAGACCTCTTTTTTGCTCCCCCTTGGGAAAACAATGCCAGAGAGGAACCTAGAGACTATAGGCAGAGTATCCTCATCAAGAGTTCGAAGATAGGTGGAAAGAATTTCGACCTTCACCAACTTCTTGCTCGTATCCCTGATACTCTCGCATATGTCTGAGAAGAACTTGAAGAGAGGGGCCGATCGATGCAAGCCTTCACCGCCAGATAGACAGAAGATCAAGTCTATTTCTATGATTTGACTATGGCCAGCTTGACCTGTTTTACTCCCCTTTTGCTCATCAGCTCTCTAGCAAGGCTTTGGATGGAATTGGCCTCTCCCTTGACTGCTATTATTTCAAGGCAGTTTCTCTCATCAAGGTGTATGTGCATGGATGAACCTATTGTCTCACCATGAACATGCTGGGCGTCTGTCAGAGACTCTTCTAGACCCTTGACTTCATGGTCGTATATCATGACCAGAACCCCGGTAACCACTCCCTTCGCTCCACGCATCAAGCTGTTTTCCGTCAAGAAATTTCTTATAGAGACCTGAATGGCTTTGGACCTATCGTAGCCGATCTGCTTGATGGTGCTATCGAACTCATCAAGGAGATCAGGGGGCAGTGAGACACTGATTCTAGAGACTCCCTTCTTGGCCATAACTTATCCTCATCTTATTATCATCCATCGGTAGAAAAGCTTTTTATAGTAATACTTTACTTAAGATAAGTATTACTGATGGAGTATGCACATACCCGATGGCTTTTTGGATCTATCGATCTGCGCGATGATGTACCTCTTAGTCATACCCCTTTGGATCTTTGCCCTTAGGGGTATGAAGAGGGTTTTGAGTGATAAGCAAGTTCCTTTTATGGCTACCCTAACAGCCATGTTCTTTGCCGCCCAGATGATGAACTACCCAATCATTGGAGGAACTACTGCCCATCTTCTAGGCGGGCCCATACTGGCCATAACATTAGGGCCCTATGCTGGTTTGATATCCATGACCATAATCCTGCTCATTCAAGCTTTCTTCTTTGGGGATGGTGGAGTAATTACATTTGGTGCAAATGCGTGGAATATGGGGGTGGTAGGCGTCTTCGTCCCATACCTCATGTTCTTGCTCTTTATGAAGGTCATGAAGAACAGGAATGGGATGATGGTTGGAGCCTTCCTTGGAGCCTTATTGGGAGATGTCTTTGCAGCCATCTTTGCTGGTTTAGAGCTGGGACTCTCAGTTTTTACTTTTCCATATAGCGTCCAAATAGCCATAACGGCCATGGGGGTCCATCATTTCTTCATAGGGTTAGGTGAAGGAATTGTAACGGCCATGATCATCTTGTTTCTACTAAGACAAAGAGCGGATCTGTTAAAGCTACCAAGGGTGGCTCCTCTATGGTTGTCTTCTATAGGGTTTGAGGAACTATGATGGCCAGAAACAAAAGATTGCTCATTTTTGGCGTAATCGTATCAGCGATATTTGTCATGATTGGATGTGTTTGGCTCTCATCCTCTGCAGAGACCTTGGATATGATAGCTGAGCATTACGGTGTATCAGAACGCCCTTTTTGGATTCCTCTTGTTCCAGGTTATGAGCTACCCGGGTTTGAAGGTAACATAATCGCCAATATGACCATAGGAATAACGTTCACGCTTTTGATACTGGGATTCACTCTTCTTGTGGGCAAGGCGTTGAAGGCTGAAAGATGATGCTTTGAGGGCCCAATATGCTAAGTAGCTTCTTGAAGGCGTCTAAGGAGATCGTTTATAACGAGAGATTCTCCTTATCGAACGGTTTCCTTCAAAGCATAGACCCTAGAGTAAAGGTCTTCTCTTTCACAGCCTTCATACTAGTAGCGATTGTGTCAAAGAGCATCTTGCCCTTGATAACCCTGGTGACTATGACCTTTATCTTCTCAATCGCATCAAAGATTCCTTTAAGGTTCTTCACACTCAGAACTGCCTTTGCTCTGATTTTTGTTGCCTTAATCGCTCTACCATTGCCTTTCGTAACCCCGGGCTCACCAATAGCCACCATAGGAAATAATGGCTATCTGATCAGTATTACGAGTGAAGGACTCTTCAAGGCTCTGCAATTCGTGCTAAGAGTCTGGGCCTGTATTACCCCTCTTATTCTCTTAACATTGACCACAAGGTTTTCCAGCCTGATCCACTCTTTGGAGAGGTTCAGGGTCCCGAGAGTCTTTACAAACATGATGTCCGTTACTTACAGGTTCATATTTCTGTTCATTGATGAAGCGTATAGAATGATACTGGCGAGAGAATCAAGGACCGTCAGGGGAGAGAGCTGTTTAAGGGCTACGAAGGCGCTGGCAAGTATGATGAGCACCCTCTTCATTAGGTCTTACGAGAGGGGCGAAAGGGTCTATCTTGCCATGATGGCCAGAGGTTATGAAGGAAACATTAGATCCATCACAAGGATGAGTATAAATGGCAGAGACATGATCTTTGGGTTCTTTGCAATAGCGATGTGCATGATGATAATTTCTTTAGAGTACTTGCACATAGGGGTTGTATAGAATGTCAGATTTGGCAGTAGATGTGAAAGACGTAAAGTATGTTTATCCTGATGGATGCGTAGCTTTGGATAGTGTCGATATAAGGGTCGTAAGGGGCGAGAGAGTAGCCATTCTTGGTCCAAATGGAGCAGGCAAGTCTACATTACTGATGCTCATCGATGGACTGTACAGGCCATCAAAGGGTTCCGTTCATGTCTTGGGCATGCCCACCAATGGGAATACTCACAAAGTTAGGATGAAAGTTGGGCTCGTCTTTCAGGATCCAAACGATCAGCTTTTCTGCCCGACCCTATGGGAGGACGTAGCCTTTGGACCTTTGAACATGGGTTTGGACGAGGAAGAAGTGACAAGGAGGGCTGAGGATGCCCTAAAGGCTGTTGGCTTGTATGGTCTAAAGGACAAAGCGCCACATCATCTGAGCGCGGGGGAGAAGAAGAAGGCAACGATAGCATCTGTCTTGGCTATGAATCCTGAGGTACTAGTTTTGGATGAGCCAACGGCAAATCTAGATTCGAAGAGCAGGATAGAGTTGATAGGGCTTATCAACAACTTGCACAGAAGGCAGAGGATCACACTTGTAGTTGCAACACATGATCTAGATTTTATCCCCATGGTTGCAGATAGGGCATATGTTCTGAACAGAGGGCACGTAGTAGCCGAAGGCGCTTTGGAGGACGTATTCTCCGACTCTAAAGTAATGGAGGAAAGTGGTCTGGAGCCACCCACTTTGACCAAACTCTTTGACCTTCTGAACAGATTTACTGGATTTGATGCTGTAAAGCCCCTCCCCTTGACCATCGATCAGGCTCTACATGAGATAAGGCACTATCTTGCAAAAAGTAGATTGGAGCCTCAGGTGAGAAGAGCAGTCCCCAAAGAGAGCTAGCTCCTAGACTCAAGATTGACTACAACTTTTATGGTAAAAGGTAATTTATTGGTAACCCTTAAATAGACTTGCCCAAGTAAGATTTCGGTTATGTTATCAAAGATGAGTGACAGGCCTTCCACCATACTGAGCGATGCCGTCTTGAGCTTAAGACAAGGAAGGTTCGTGCTTATTCACGACTTTGACAGAAGGGAGAACGAGACCGACATGGTTATCGTTGCTCAACATGTTACCCCAGACCATGTCAGAGCCATGAGAAAGGATGCAGGGGGGCTTATATGCGTAGCAATAAGGTTCGACATAGCAGACAAGTTAGGATTACCCTACATGCCAGATATCCTAAAACTCGCAAGTAAAGAATATCCCAATCTATCAGAATTGATAAACTCTCAGGCATCCTATGGTAGGTCTGCATTCTCCATATCTGTAAACCATAGAGAAACCTTCACAGGCATTACAGACATAGACAGAGCCACCACCATTAGAGAGATAGCCAAGCTCTGTAACCTTGCCATGAAGGGTCTTGATGGTGTTAAAGATAGATTCGCAAAGAGCTTTAGATCCCCAGGGCACGTCCAACTGCTCATAGCGTCAGAAGGACTGATCTCCGAAAGGAATGGCCATACAGAGCTCTCCGTCTATCTTGCCCAGTTGGCAGGACTGATTCCTGTGACAGTTATCTGTGAAATGCTTGACGATGAAACTCACAAATCACTACTAACTCCATCGGCAAAAGAGTATGCCAAGAAACATCACATGCCGTTCGTGGATGGGCACGACATAGAGAGCTATTTCAGGGCTCACATGAAGGGATTGGTATGAAGAACGCTAGAATAGGCGTTGCCGACACCACCTTTGCAAGAGTAGATATGGCCAGATTCGCCATAGATATTCTAAAGCAGTACTATGGTAACGTTGAGATTGTCAGGTACACGGTCCCTGGGATAAAGGACTTACCAGTAGCGGTAAAGAAGCTTCTTGAAGAGAAGGATTGTGATATAGCGATGGCTTTGGGTATGCCAGGGCCTCATCCTTTGGACAAGCAGAGCGCACAGGTGGCATCAACGGGCCTTGTCACGGTCCAGATCATGACAAATAGACACGTGATAGAGGTCTTCGTCCACGAGGACGAAGCGAAGAGCGATGAGGAGTTGTACAGCATAGCAAAAAACAGGGCCGAAGAGCACGCCCATAACCTCATCAAGGTCCTCTTCAGACCAGAAGAGCTTATGAAGGACGCTGGCATGGGCAAGCGCCAGGGGTTTCCGGACGTTGGTCCCATCAGGCTATAGGAGGTGAGTAAATTATGGTACAATTGGCTCTGGTCGTTTCTGAATTCAACTTCGATATATCCTACCTTATGCTCGAGAGGGCCAAGGAGCACGCAACATTCTTGGGCGCTCAAATAACATATGTATGCAAGGCTCCAGGGTCCTTCGATATGCCACTGCTTATTCAGTCTTTGCTGGAGAAGAAGGATGTTGATGCCGTTGTAACTCTAGGAGCCATAGTTGAGGGAGACACAAAGCACGACGAGATGATAGCCCAGCACGTGGCAAGAAAGATAGCCGATCTATCTGTCCAGTACAGAAAGCCCGTATCTCTAGGAGTGTCAGGGCCAGGGATGACGAGGCTCCAAGGGATAGAGCGCATAGACGAGTATGCAAAGAGGGCCGTAGAATCGGCCGTAAAGATGGTAAGGCGGGCCAAAATACTGGGAGAGATTCAGGTAACACAGTACCCGGCCATGGTGGAGTAGCCATGAGTGGAAGAGTACAGATGACTCTGATTAGGATAGACAACTACGGTCCATGGACTCTTAAGCTTGGCAGTGATAGGGAGTACCAACTTCAGATACTTCAATCTCAGCTCTATGCTCATCTACAGAGACTCTTTGCCGAGAGAGGGGGGGCTGTATTCTACAACCGCTTTGATGAGATGGTGGCCATAAGTAACGGAGTCTCCCCAAAAGATCACCAAGAGATTTTAAATGAGATATCTCGCAGTTATCCTTTCACTATAAGCATGGGAGTTGGTCTTGCAGAAACGCCCCATGATGCCTTGAAAAAGGCTACAAGGATTTTGCAAGAATCCGCTGAGACAAGAGATTCAAGGGGGACAATAAGAGGCGAATGGAATGGGCCATTTGAGGGCAGTGTTCAGATAGTCCACATAGACGTAAACGATGTAACCAAGTTCACAAACAAGCTGTCAGCTTACGATACAGCTTTTATGATCAACAAGCTGAATCTAAGGCTAAGCGAATTATTTCTAGACCATGAAGCACTCACATTCTTCTGTGGTGGGGATAACTTCATGACTGTAGCGAACGGTGTCCCAGAGACTGAGATCAAGAGGATTCTTGCAGGGGTGGGAGAGGATTTCAGCCTCACACTAAAGGCAGGGATAGGTGTTGCTAAGAGTGCTCGTAAGGCCATAGAGCTGGCTACAAAGGGGCTGGACTTAATCAGAAATGGTAGTGTAGAAGGGCCCGTCCATAGGCTCTATGATCGATAGCTATGATCAAAAAGGCGATAATTGAAGAAGTAACAGTGATAGTAGGAGAGGGCCTCGATGTACTAAAGAGGGCTTTTGTATGGATGGACAGAGGCCACTTTGAATATGTCGGAGAGAAGAACCCCCATCCCCAAGAATGCGTCAGGTATAGGGGCAGGGGTTTACTCATGATACCAGGACTGATAAACGCCCACACTCACATCGGCGACTCCTTTGCCAAAGACCTATGGATAGGAAGAAGTCTCAACGAACTCTTTAGACCAATAACAGGCCTAAAGCACAAGCTACTAAATTCAGTGCCCAAAGGTTCCATGATCAAGTTCATGAGGAACTCTATCTCGGATATGATAAGGTGCGGAACCACGACCTTTGCTGACTTTCGTGAGGGAGGGAGGAAGGGTGCCATGCTCCTGAGGAAGGCTATGGCAGGCATGAAGATAAGAGCCATAGTTCTGGGAAGACCCGATTATTATTTCGGCGAAGAAGAGGTCATAAAGAATGACGGCATGCCAGAAGAGAAGATTGCAGAGGCAGAAGAGGTATTGGGGGTGTGTGATGGTATAGGGCTTAGCGGTCCCAACGAGTATACGGATAGGGCTATGAGGGAACTCTCAGAATTGGTCAAAAGAAGGGGGAAGATGTGTGCCATACACGCCGGCGAGGACAGCCACTCCGTGGATTTCTCTCTAAGGAACTTCGATCGAAGTGAGGTTGAGAGGGCCCTTGAAAACTTAGAACCAGACTTTATTGTGCATATGACACAAGCAACTGATGAAGATTTGGGTTTGGCTTCAAAGGCAGGTACTCCAGTCGTGTGCTGTCCAAGGGCCAATTCGGTAATGGGATCGGGCCTCCCACCTATGGCCAAGATGGCGAGAGACGGAATGACGGTAGCCCTTGGCACGGACAACGTTATGCTCAACTCTACTGACCTGTTTCGTGAGATGGAGTACACGTCTAGGATGATTAGGGCCTTAGAGAGGGACTCATCGGCGGTATCTTCAAAGGATATAATGAAGATGGTTACCATAAACTCTGCAAGAGCCCTGAAGTTGGATAAGGAGATAGGCTCAATAGAAGAAGGCAAGAGGGCCGATGTCGTCTTTATAGACATGAATACGAAGAACCTTGATCCCATAAAGGATCCTCTCAATGCCATAGTGCATAGGGCTAGGCCTGATGATATTCGAGCAGTTATCATAGGAGGAGAGATAGTCTATGGCTCCATCCCAAGACTTGCATGATAGACCTTATGTGATACTGAACGCCGCCATGACCATAGACGGTAAGATAGCGACCAAGACAGGAGACTCAAAGATATCTAGCAGGAAGGACCTTGTGAGAGTTCATAGGTTAAGAGCCTCTGTGGATGCGATAATGGTGGGAATAAATACTGTCCTTATCGACGATCCATCCTTGAAAGTCAAATACTGCAAAGGGAAGAGTCCCATCAGAGTAATCGTTGATAGCAAGGCAAGGACTCCTATCGAATCGAGGGTTCTATTAGACAAGGATGTTCCGACCATCATTGCAGTAACTAGTAAGACACCAAGAGATAGAGTGGATAGGCTAAGGGAGGCTGGAGCAAAGGTCATAGTGTGTGGAGATGGCGATAAGGTGGATTTAATTATCCTACTCAAGGTTCTCAAAGAGATGGGTGTAAAGAAAGTTCTTGTTGAAGGTGGAGGCAATATCAACTGGGGCATGATAAGCCAAGGTCTGTTCGATGAGCTTCAGGTTACTATAGGGTCTTTTGTAGTAGGGGGCAGAGATGGCATAACCTTGGTCGAGGGAGATGGCATGGAAAAGATGGCCGAAGGGGTTCGAATGAAGCTTAGCAAAGTGAAGCAAAAAGAGGATGAGGTGGTCTTGATGTATAAAGCATCGAGGTGAGGCTTTGAAGAACTATCTACCAGATTTAACTTGGCAAGAAGTAGACGAATTGAGAAAGAAGACGAACAAAGTCCTCATCCCGATAGGGAGTCTGGAGCAGCATGGTCCCCATCTGCCCCTATCCACAGACACCATGATAGCCTTTGAAGTAGCTAAGAGAGTAGCGAAGAGGTTGAAGAATATTGCCTTGGCCCCTCCCATTACCATAGGGTTCTCTATCGAGCATATGGACTTCCCAGGAACCTTATCCTTGGAGCCCACGACACTGATGGCATTCTTAAGGGATCTTTGCTCGAGCCTTGCCAGGCATGGATTCAAGAAAATCTTCATAATAAACAGCCATGGGGGCAATAAGGCAACTATAGAAAGCGCCATTCAATCCATCAAGAACGAGTTGGATATTTCTCTATACTCCTTCACGCTACTGGACATAGTACAAAAGGCCTTCGGAAAGGTGAGAGAATCTCCAAGAGGGGAAATAGGCCATGCAGACGAGGTTGAGACATCCCTGATGCTCACAATACATTCTGAGAAGGTAAGAAAGGATAAGTTCATAGACGAGTCTCCTAAGCTCAAACCCCATCTCACTTTCGAGGGTTCTGACAAAGAGGTATCATTTGCCTGGAAGACGAAGGAGATAAGCAAATCAGGGGTCATAGGCAAGCCTAGCAAGGCTTCTTTAGAGAAGGGAAGACTACTGCTAAATTACCTCACCGATAGAGTCACAGAAATTATAAGAAACCTTTGATGAGTCTGTCAAACTCTTATGGAAACCAATCTCTCGTCGAACTTATCGGGCACGTCATCGCCCTCTTTATCACAGAAGACCTTCAGTATATCGTAGGTGGTAGACCTCTGGGCAGGAGTTCTGCCAATATCTCTAATGAGCCTCCTGAAATCCCTCGGGCGCAATAGCTGACCGTGAGTTGCACCAGCAGCCTTCGATATGTTCTCGTCTATCAGCGTACCACTAAAGTCGTTGGCACCAACATTCAGGCAGAGTTGCGCAAGCTTTGTCCCTTCCTTGACCCAGGATACCTGTATGTTCTTTATGTGATTGTTCAACATAATTCTGGACACCGCGTGCATCTTTACTACCTCCGCCCCCGTTGCACCAGGCCTGATGCCTTTGACCAAGCCTTTGTTGTACATGGGAGCTTCGTAGTGGACAAAGCTCAGCGGGACGAACTCTGTTATCCCGTGAGTTTCCTTCTGTATGTCTCTTACTATGGCTATGTGCTTTGCCTTGTGCCACGAATTCTCTACATGCCCATACATTATCGTCGAGGTTGTCGGAATACCGAGCCTATGAGCCGTCTTGATGACGTATATCCAGTCCTTGGTCTTTATCCTTCCTGGGGATATGATTCTTCTTATTTCATCATCCAAGATCTCTGCCGATGTGCCAGGAAGGCTACCGATTCCAGCCTCCTTTAGCATCCTTAAGTAGTCCTCCACGGTCGTCTTGGACCTTAGAGCCCCATAAACTATCTCTTCGGGGGAGAAGGCATGGATATGAATGTCGGGTAACTCCTTCTTTATGGCTCTGCAGATGTCTATATAGAGATGGCCATCCATATGTGGAGCTATGCCAGCCTGAATGCAGACTTCTGTCGCCCCCAACTCCCATGCTTCTCTTGTCTTTCTGACCACTTCTTCTATCGGTAGAAAGTAGCCCTCCTCGTCCCTATGCCCTCTACTGAAGGCACAAAAACCACACCTCTTTATGCATATGTTCGTGAAGTTGATGTTGCGATTCACGACATAGGTGACAATGCTCCCTACAGTCCTTCTCCTCAACTCATCGGCCACCATGGCCAAGGCCGTCATATCCATACCCCTTGCTTCGAAGAGCTCAAAGCCTTCCTTCAACGACACATCTTTGCCGTCCATCGCCTTGTTGAGAATCGAGGCTATTACGGGATCTATAATTTGGAACAAGCCTTCAAAAGAAGAACGAAGTCTATCATTATCCGGTCTGGGCACAATAAGATTCAACTAAAAGATTCCTCCTTTGACAAAGCCCTCACTATCAACAAGGGGAGTTATATAACTCTTAAGGGACTCTGGCAAGAGATCGGGTTTGTTCAGTATGAACTCGGGATAGACGGGCAACCTCGCCTTTAGCTCAAATCCTCTCTTTTCGGTTACAAATTTGAGGGTCTTTATTTCTGGCCAAGGCGCTTCAGGGTTCACGAAGTCCTTCGTAACGGGAGATACCCCTCCCCAGTCGTTTATCCCTGCCGATAGATAGAAGTCATATTCGTTGGGGCTGAGGTTTGGCGGTACCTGTACGTTCATCCCATCCTTGAAGACGAGCCTTGCTACAGCGATGACTTTGGCTATCTCCCTTACACTGGGCTCTTTATGACGAGCCATAGGAGTGCTGGGCTTGGCTCTGAAGTTCTGAATTATGACCTCCTGGATATGGCCGTAATTCTTATCAAGCGCTTTTATGGCGTAAAGAGAGTCGACGATCTCTTCGGGGAGCTCCCCTATGCCTATCAGTAAGCCAGTAGTGAATGGTATCCTGAGCTGACCGGCACTCTCGATAGTGGCAAGTCTTAGCTTGGGCCTCTTGCCCAAAGATAATTCGTGAGGCCCTCCCTTGTTACAGAGCCTATCGCTAACATTCTCGAGCATCAGACCCATGCTAGCGTTCACTTCCTTTAGATCGGCCAATTCATCCTTCGTCATGATACCTGCGTTGGAGTGGGGTAGAAGCTCTGTCTTCTTTATCACCATCTCACAGGCGTCCCTGAGATAGTCCAATGTGCCATTGTAACCCATTTGCTTGAGCTCTTCTTTGGCTTCAGAATACCTTTCCTCGGGCTTTTCTCCAAGGGTAAAGAGGGCTTCTGTGCAGTATGCCCTTTTGCCGGCTTCTGCTATTGATAGGATTTTGCTAGGGCTCATAACCTCAGCACCAGGATCGTTGGGCTCTCTTCTGAAGTCGCAATAGCCACACCTATTCCTGCACATATTTGTCAGGGGAATGAACACCTTTCTCGAGTATGTTATGCGCCTGCCTTTACTCATATTCCGAACGATGCTGGCTACAGACATCAACACACCAAGATTCCTATAATTACACCTTATCAGACGATAGGCCTCTTTTTTGGTTATTTCTTTCCCTTCGAGGCTCTTTTGCAATATTTCTCCAAGGTCTGGATCGAGTCTATTGTTCTTGTAGAGATCGATTATACTCTGCCTCAGGTCTATCACAGCCATTCGATTGGCCTCTTCGTTCACTAATGAGTTGTCCTGTCTTTTTTAATTTTTCATTTATGGTCTCATATTATAGTAGATTCCTATCTGCCGGACCATCTCTCGAATAGATCGTGCTCAATGCCAAGGCTATCCAAGATCTTCCCAACTACGAAGTCTATAAGTTGATCCATGCTCTCGGGATGGTGGTAAAAGGCAGGCATGGCTGGAAGTACTACAACCCCCAACCTTGCCAACTTTAGCATGTTTTCTAGATGAATAGCGCTCAAAGGCGTCTCCCTTGGGACGAGGATTAACTTTCTCCCCTGTTTTATGGTTACTTCCGCAGCTCTCAGGACAAGGTTGTCCGAGTAGCCATTTGCTATCCCAGCAAGGGTCTTGGCGCTACATGGTGCCACTATCATGCCGTCTGTGATGAAAGAGCCGCTCGCCAATGGTGATGAGAGATCGTTCACCCTATAGGCGCGGGTTGCCAACTTCTCTATATCGCCCTTCTTGGACGGCAGTTCGAAGGCAATTATCTCTTCTGCCCCTTTGCTCACGATCAAATGAGTCTCAACATGCTTATCCGAGAGGACTTCAAGAAGGCGCTTGCCATATACTACCCCACTTGAGCCCGTTATAGCAACGACTATCCTCATGATCTCAAAGTATTCTCAATAAGAGTAGATTAATGTTACTTAGAAGTTATCTTTTTTACACTGCCATCCTTACAGGCCTTATAGACCTTGTGAATCTTTTCCGTAAATATCCCTGCCTCGATGGCTCCTGGAATGCCCTTGATTTTGTTCAACTGCTTTAGAGGGTTGTGGATGAGCCCGAAGTCTGTATCTAGAATTATGTTGCCATTCTCAGTAAATATAGGATAGCCCTTCTTCAACACCCTTAGCTTGGGCTTTCCATCTATCTTTTCCAACTCTTTCGTGACAAAGCTTCGGGCAAAGGGCAGTACTTCTATGGGCACCTTTCTGTTCAGAACTTCTACGAATTTATCTTCATTCGCTAACATCACAACCTTCTTTGCAGCCCTCATCAAGACCTTCTCCCTAAGAAGGGCACCACCTCCTCCCTTTATCATGTTGAAGGCCTTGTCTATCTGATCTAGACCATCTACTACTAGATCGATGGAAGGGATCAGACTGGATGGGGCAATCTCCAACCCGCAACTCTCGGCAAAGGTCTGTATCTGTAGAGATGAAGGTACGACCAAGACCTTATAGTGATTCTTTATCGCGAATCTACCCAAAAAGTAGACGAACCTTGAAGCTGCGAAGCCACTACCCAAACCAATCGTCATGCCATCTTTTGCATTCTCAAGGGCTTCTTCAGCCATCTTATCCACTATCTCTTCAGACTCCATCTTCAACCATCCTCAAACTATCATTCTTGTCTACCTATAGCATTTATTCTACCAGTGCTTAAAGTGTATTGTTTCTTCGATGGGTTTTCTGTCCTAAACCTCTCCTTTGTCTTAGGTTCTGTTACTATAACAAAGTGCCACGGTTGCCTATTGGCGGCAGAGGGTGCAAGATGCTCGGCCTCAAGCACTCCCATCAGCCTGACCTCTTCTATCCCCATTGGCTTATATTTCCTTACGCTTCGCCTTGACATTATGGCTTCAAACATATCCAATGCTGATCTTAAAGCCATTCTTCTAAAGAGGTAATAAAAGAGTTACTGATCACCCTTCGATGTCCATCTGCTCTAGTCGATCCAAGGCTTGTAGAACCTCGTCCCTCAGAGCCTTGACCTTGTCTTCGACCTTTGCCTCCTCTGCTTTCGTTTTGGGCTTCTCCTCCCTCTGCTCTGCTCTGACGGGGGTAGGAGGCTTTGGAATAGGGGCTCTGACTTCTTCGAGCCTAGTTTTGGCTCTATTCAGCCTACTCTCTATCTGCCCTATCTTCCTCTCGAACAAACCTAAAAGCTCGTTCCGGAGGTTCTCAAGTTCTCCGACTTCTATCAGTAGCTCTGCGTTGCTCAGCTTCTCCTCTACGACCTTTAGTTGCTCACGGTACTTGTTGGAGAGTTGTTCCCTCTCCTCCTTCGTTATCTTGTTCTGAACTTCTGCCTCATACACGCGGGTAAGGGCTCCTGAAAGCAGTTCTTTCTCAAGCAACAGAGCATTCAGCTCCTTTCGAGCCTTTTCGAGTTCAGGGGTTTGAACGAGCTTCTCTTGGGCGATAGGGGGCAAGGATTTTTCAGTGGGGGCTTCGACTTCATCTTTAGGTCTTTTCGAGGTGATCTTTGATGAAAAGTAGAGCATTAAAGAGCCTATAACGAAGCCCACCCCCAAACCTATGGCTACATCAATAGGGTCCATCTAACCCCGATAATAGATCAGAGAAATATTTAAAGCGATCAGTCAAAGACGTCCAGGTACATCTTGACCATATCCGCACTTTTTTGTGCACCCAAGGCATATTCTTCGATGGTTCCACTGCGAGAGCGATATCCGAGCAAAGAGCCAAAAGACACATAATGAAATCAGAAGAAGATCGACAGATAAGCTTTGAATGAGAGCATCGGCTCTGATCAGGATCAAAAACATTCCGAGAATGAATAGGACGTTAAGAGAGAAGCGAAGTATAATTTGAAGGTTTAACATGGGAGCAAGCAAGCCAATGGTAACCCCAAAGAGCCCAAAAGCAGTAAAGGAGGGTGGGACATACATATCTCTAGAGAAATAGGCAATGGTTCCGAAGATGCTGATAAGTGCTCCAAAAAACAGTCCTATGCAGCCCGTGCAAAAGGTCTTACCCCCGATTCGAAATTCGTGGGAAGAAAAGCCTTCACAATCGGGGTGGTGACCATGCACCATCTTCAAACCGAGAATGAGGGAAGTACTTTTTGCATTTGTAGATCCTTCTTGGAAATCATATTCTTTTCCACGATAGAATATCCGTGAGCATTTTCTTGGTGAAAATGTAGCCACCATTCCCAAGATGCAAATCGATGCAAATACTGAACCAACAAGTGGTTTCCGAATAGAAAGATAATCTGGAGTTGTTGGTGAAGTTATAGCAAGCATGACAACGATAAAGAGCCCGAAGAATGACAGATAAATTATCAAGAGGAGATCGAAGTGGCGATATATATTCTCAGGCAAGAAATATCGCCTCAGAAAAGGTTCTTCAACTGATTCAAGACGCTCTGACCTGCCAGGTATCTATAGGTCCGCCTCTTCAGTTTGTTCTTTGAAAATATACCCTTCAACCTTCTGCCGAAGGACCCGTAGAAGCTACGATAGCACTCGTAAAGCTCTTCCTGCACTTCCTCCCTCGAAAGATACTCTGTAGGCATTATAGCATGAACCATGTCATAGTTTGACCAATTACGATCCTCTATCCATCCGTTTGTTTTAGCCCTTTCATATACTTCTGTCCCTGGAAAGGGTGTAAGTATCATAAAGATAGCAAGGTCAGGATCTATTCCATTCGCAAATTCCCTCATCTGAGCTAAAGATTCTGCTGAATCTTTTCTCTCTCCGATGATAAAGGTTGCCTGGGCAAATATGTCGTTCTCTTTCAGCAACCTTACTGCTCTTTTGGTGTCTTCAGGGTCTATCTTTTTCTTAAAGGCTTCAAGGGTCGATTTGCTATGACTTTCTGCCCCAAAAAGTATCCAACGGTTTCCCGCTTTTCTCATTTTGGGTAGAATTTTTGGATGCCTCGCAATATCATCACATTTGGCTTGGAAGAACCACATCATATCATCAGAGAAGCCTCTTCGAACGATTTCGTCGCACAGATCAATCATACCCTTTCCCAAGCCGAAGTTGTCATCCGTCAGCCAAAGGAACCTACAACCGTAGTTCTGGTAGCAAAACTCCATTTCGTCTGCGATTCGTTTGGCGGATTTGCCCCTCCGTCTACCATTCCAGTGCCTCCATTGAGTGCAAAAGGTGCAACGATGGGGACATCCCCTTGAACCCTCTATCAGAGCGTATCTGGTTTTGGGTCCAGCCATCATAGTGAAGTGGTATCTATGAACCAAGTCCTCGACAAAGTGATAACCAGGAAGAGGCAGGTCGTCGAGGTTCTCGATCAAGGGCCTATCGGGATTGTGTAGAATTTCCCCATCATGCCTGAATGAGATACCTCTTATATCTGAGAAAGATGTCTTACTTACTAACGCACCGACCAGCTCTACGAGGGTCTGCTCCCCTTCCCCACGAATTATTACGTCTATCTCTGGATAAGCTTCTAGGCTATCGTGGGCTGTTGCAGTAAAGTGTTGACCCCCCACTACGGTCATGGCGCTAGGTCTGACCTTCTTGGCAATGCTACAAGTTTGGGCAACGGTGTAAGTGTTGCAGGTCGCTAGCCCGCCACAAGCCACTATATCTGGGTCGAAGGACTCGATGCGTCTCTCCAAGCCCTCCCAATCTACTCGCTCGGCCTGGCAGTCTAACACTTCTATCTCCACATCTTTATTCTTACTCTGAAGATATGCCGCAAGTTGTAAGATTCCGTAGGGAGGTGGGAGGTACTCTCCCATGACGAACCAAAAATCTTTAGGTGGCTCTATGAAGAGAACCTTCATCGCCAATCTACTTGGGAAACATTAAACCCCAACTTGTATCTGCGCTACGCTGATGGAGTGGATCTTCTCGCCCTTCGTCCTCCACGAGCATATGAGATGATTCCGCTTATGATGATCATAATTCCTATCAAGAAGAGGATTCCAGGCCACCAACTTATGACACCTATACTATCTAAGTAGAATAGTATCGCGAGGCCTACTAGAAATACGCCTATAGCCACGGTTCCCCAAAACTCTCCACCCCGTTCCCAGCCAAAACACTCGTTCCTGGGCCCCCTCCATTCAGCCTTTCCATACTCCGCACCAGAGGTTCCACATTTAGGGCAAAATTCTGCTCCTTCAGCTATTTCAGCTCCACACTTTCTACAGTATGGCATTTATATCATCTTGCCAGAGTACAATATATAATCTTTTATCATGCAAGGAATTATTAATTCTTTACTTTTGGCTCTTCTTGAAGTAAGATACAATAATGCCATATAAGATTATTAGCATACCAATGATTATAACGCCTAGTACTAGAACGATTTGCCAAGTCATAAGCCCTTTACTGTTAAGGTAAACCAAGTAAGCGAATGATATTAGGCCAACACCTGGAAGCATATCGCCCAAAGGTTTTCTCCATGGTTGCCTGAAAATAGCTCTTATGCCAGCCATAGCGAAGTTAGACACGCCTATCAAACCGAGGAAGAGGGCGAAGATGTAACGAAGTTGTTTTGATGGTGGTTCAAAGACTCCTTTACCTAGATTTTCAAATAGAGATTGAACATCAGATGGGATCCATGGGTTTGTTATTAGTATATACCCAACTATCAGGAGGAAGATGCCGAATGAGACCAATCCCAAGTGGTCTCTTTCTTCCCTTCTCTCACCAAAACATTCTTCCCGAGGAGGTCTCCATCCTTCTATAGGAGTTCCACATTTTGTGCAGTATCTCGCTCCCTCAACATACTCAATTCCACACTTTTTACAATAGGGCATATGAATCCTTAGTGTTGTAGTGGTTCTCATATAAGAATTTCTCTTAGAAGTGTTGAAGAGATGAATAAGATTTTATATATTTATTTTCACAAGAGAAATCGGTGCAAAGAAAATGGATGCTTTGCCGAATAGAAAGACACTAGCAATTTCTCCTGCAAAGATTTCCTTGATCGTCATCCTTATCGTTGCTTTGCTGGCTGCTACACCAGTGGGTGTCTATTATAGAACTATTGTTGTGGATGGAAACCCGAGCGATTGGGCTGGAATACCTCCAATAGTAACTGATTGAGACGAGGGCACAATAACAACACAAGATGCTGATATTTCAGCATGTTATATTGCCAATGATAACAATAACTTATACTTTAGAATGGATGTATTTGGAGAAATATCGATGTATGCTACTTATATTATATATCTCGATACCGGCAAACCGGGAGGATTTCCAATCAATGGTATAGAAGCAGATTACAGAATCAAGCTCTTCTCTGCCCCAAGTTGCTCACTATGCGAGTGGGATGGAACTTAGGTTGGGATTGAGGAGTGCCAAAACGGCACCAGTGGAAATGTTTGGGAGGTTGAAATTGCCTTATCGGATATTTCGTCATCCCCACCACCCGCCACATTAAACATTGTCTTTAAGACCGAAACTATGGGTGAAGAGGACTTCGCCCCAGATGAAGGGCATGTGATTTATAGCCTATTCCCCGTAGGCGGAACAATCGCCCCTGCAAACAACTTGTCATCATTTCTTCCATTGATGGTCATAGGTATGGCAACCTTCCTAGTTGTTGGATTCTCTATAGTAATAAGAAAAAGAACAATTTCACATTAACTCTCCTTTTTTATTTGCAAAAGAAATGGAAATGTCCCATGCCAACTGAGAAGCATGGTATGAGTCTACAAAATTACAAATGGATAGAGATTTATGAGAGCTAGCAATAGATTCGAATAGAATTGGCATACCCTCCTTTACTACTTGATGTTTTGAGAAGGCAGAAGTACCATTTAGTAGGTAGGCACTCTAGCGTAAAGAAGTGCAAGTGGTTACATGATAGCCTTGTTTACAATAGGGTATGCTATAAGGAAAAGTTCTATGGCATAAGGTCCCACAGGTGCCTTCAGATGACTCCAGCAGTATTGAGCTGCTTGACCCACTGTATCTACTGTTGGAGAGCCATGCCTGAAGATGTAGGGATGAAATGGAACGAGACTCTTAGATTTGACTGGGACGAGCCTGAAGAAATAATACATGGATGCCTTAGGGAGCAGAGCAGAATCCTCACGGGCTACAAGGATCAGGTCATCAAGAGAATCGTTAGCAAAGAAAAGTATGAAGAGGCCCTCAACCCGAACATGGTAGCCATAAGCCTCTCTGGCGAGCCTACCCTATACCCTAGGCTGGGGGAGATGATAGAATTATTCAGGGAGAAGGGTTTTACCGTGTTTTTGGTGACTAGTGGCGTTTTACCAAAGGCCTTAGAGAGGCTCGATTCAGAGCCCTCTCAGCTTTACATATCTGTAACTGCCCCTGACTATGATAGCTATCAGAAGATCAACCGACCCGTATCGCAAAGGCTGTGGGATTCTCTGATGAAGAGCTTAGAGGTTACCAAGAGCTTCAAATGCCCAGTGGTCATGAGGATTACGGCGATAAAAGGGATTAACATGCACGATCCAGAGAATTTTAGCAGACTGGTAAGCCTCTCTGATTGTAGTTATGTGGAGATAAAGGCCTACATGCACCTTGGCTACTCTATAAACCGATTGGCTAGAAGCAACATGCCTAGCTTTGACGATATTAAAAGATTTGGCGATCGAGTGTCCGAGTTGACAGGATATAACACAACAGGGAGCTCTGAAGAGAGCCGTGTAGTCTTGCTGTCAAAGCTCAAAAAACCCATACGATTCGACCGATCTGCATGAGTGTCCTTACCAAAAGGTTCTTAAATCGATTGAATTAACTAGTATTCTCTTCAGGAAGTTGAATTATGTTTCAGATAGTTGAACTTGAGGATGTCATAAGGATATCTCCAAGCAAGTTTGGTCAGCCTCTTCATGATGTAGCGCTGGAGATTCTGAAGACTAGATACGAGAGTACGATAAGCACAGAGCTAGGATACATGATCTTGGTCATAGATGTATCTGTAGGTTCTGTGGGGAAGATAATCCCAGGCGACGGAGGAACTTATCACAAAGTCAAGTTCTCGGTCCTCAACTTTTACCCAAAGATTCAAGAGGTCATCGAGGGAGAGATAGTCGAGATTACGGACTTTGGAGCCTTTGTTAGGATAGGGCCTGTAGACGCTTTGCTTCACCTCTCTCAGATCACAGACGACTTTCTGACGAGTGATGTTAAACAAGGCATGATACTGGCAAGCAAGAGCAAAAGAACTCTCAGAGTTGGGTCCCGGGTTAGGGTTAGAATCAACGCAGTAAGTTTGGGGAGGGGGACAGCAATAGGGAAGATAGGTGTGACGAGCAGGCAACCTTTCTTGGGGGCCATAGAGTGGATAGAAGAGGATTTGGAAAAGGCATCGAAGGTCATTGAAGGGAAGAAGGCATAAAAAGAAGAGTGAAAAGAATTGACAAAAGAGTTAGCCTGTAGAAAGTGCAAGACTTTGACTCTGGGTCGGGTCTGTCCCAACTGCAAATCCAAGGATTTGAGCCCCGATTGGTCGGGACTCGTCGTGGTAAACGATGTAGATTCGTCCCTCATAGCAAAGACGTTGAATATCACAAAGCCTGGAAGGTACGCTCTTAAAGTAAGTTGAAGTAGAGGTAAAAATCGTGTGTCAGAGCAAAAGCCTCAGAGAAAAGGATGTCACAAAGCATGAGTATGTGTTGACAGATGAGCTTAGAAGATTTCTCAAAGAGCCTTTGGGCCTCTTGATTCCCAACGACAGGTTGACTTATGAGGAGATAATAAGCCACATAAATGAAAGTAAGATGATAATAACAGTAGGGGACGCCACAACTGAGAGGTTGATTAGATTGGGCATTACTCCATCTATTCAGATAGTCGATGGAAGAGAGATGCGGATCAAGAGAGATCTCCCTGTATCAAAAATCAAGGCCCAAGTCAGAGTATCCAACCCTGCTGGACAAATATCCAAGGAGGCTCTTATGATGCTTTCATCGGCAATAAGGGCGGAGAAGCCCTTCAGGTTGATTGTGGACGGGGAGGAGGACCTTCTTTCGCTGCCTTCTGTAGCATTATTCCCAAATGGCACATCCGTCCTTTACGGGCAACCAAAAAAAGGAATAGTCATAGTAAAAGTGAATAGAGACTCTAGAAGAACGGTTATCTCGCTCTTGAGTAGGATGGTGAAGAGGGATTAAAGGGACCAAATTAGTGGGCATTCGTAAAGATATTAATATTACAAATAGTCTCGGTTTAGGAGGAGCAGAGCTTTGAGTCTTCAGACAAGGGAGGAAGTTAGAAACGACCTTCTTGGAAGAAGGGAGGTCAGTTGCACCTTTAACTCTATGGCGGGATCCTTAAGAAGGCAAGACGCTGTGAAGATGGTGGCGGAGAAGATGAAAGTTGATGTAAAGAGTGTCTACCTAATATCTCTAAGGATCATAACTGGCACTAGGAATGTGTCTGGGCTCTTTTATATCTACGATGACCCTAAAGACGCAGAGAAGCAACTCTCCAAACACATAACACTAAGGGTGCTATCAAAAGAAGAGAGGGAAAAAGCGATAAAGGAGGTAAAAGAGAAAGAGGTCAAGAAGTCAAAGGAGGGCAAGAAGGGCTAATTGTCCGAAGAAAAGAAAGTTAGGAAGAAGGAGAGTCCCAAGGTATGGAAGTTCTACCAGCTCAAGGGTTCGTCCTTGGTCAGGTCGAGGAAGGAATGTCCAAGGTGTGGAAAGGGGGTCTTTCTAGCAGAACATACAGATCGAGTGACCTGTGGGAAGTGTGGATACACGCTCTTCAAAAAGAAGGAATGAGTCATCTCTCGCATCCTTGGCAAGATCAGACAATAGGATTTTCGACTCCGTTTAGAACGATGGCTAGGTTGTTCTTGTAAAGTGTGCTGTTGTAAAGCCCTAAACGCCTCAATTACTATAAGTTGGCCTTTGAACCTTCTCTCTCCACTATAGAGGCGATCTTTTTTATAGGGTCCTCCATCTTGTTCAACAGACCTTCGGCCTTCCTCGTGATTTGAAACTTTTTACGCTCGTTCATTAGGTCCTCAATGCAATCCAATACGCCCTTTACGGTACGAGGCTTGACCAAAAGCCCCTTCTTTATAAGATAGCTCTCCACGTATGTGTCTTTGCCCCGATATGCCGATATCGTTGGTATGCCCATCAAGGCTGATTCGGCATTCATAGTACCACCCATCCCTATGAATACATCTGTATACTTTAGAAGGTCGGAGCCCATAACCACCTCTCTTGGGACTATAAACCTATCTCCATAACTCTCCAAAATCTTGGAGAGTTGTTGCTCATATCTACACAGAACTACGATGTTTTTGTCTTGATACCTATCTGCCACGCCCTTGAGTAGTTTGTCGGACCATTCCTCGTTTGACTCCAAGAGGTAGGAGGCAAAGCTCTCCTCCAACCTTATCGTCAAGGTCTTCTTCGATCTATCTACTGGCAGGTCCAAGCTCTTTGATTCATGAAACTTTTTTCGCTTTAGCCAAGCAGCAGGGTCCAGAGCTTTGTACCTGATTATATTATTTTGGGATATACCGTAGCGAGTCCAAGCCGAATATGGAATGATCCAAGGAGTCAATAGAATTTCTGAGAGAGGTATAGTCAGCCTAGCAACGCTCTGAGCATGAGGGGAGTCGTTGACGCAGATGTGTTTTATGCCAAGACCGTAGGCCACTCTGGCGCACTCGGGGGAGCTGAAGGATACCGCGCAACAAGGCTTCCACTCGTTTATCAGGTCTGCGAGCAGGCCAATCCTCTTGCTACTTGTGGAGAGCTTGCCATAGAGTGAGCCACCGCCATGCTCACCTATTATGACAGCATCTAAACCTATCTTCTTGGCTAACTGATTTGCTTCACGATAATGCCTTGATGTAGGTAGGACTTCGTGACTTCTAATCTTCAAATCTTCGATTAGGTGGTTGAAGAATAGAGCTTGCTTAGGCGTTAGAATGTCTATCCAGACACGCATGTCATTCTCAAAATCTATACCATTCTGTTATTATACTTAGTGTCTATGGGCTCTACTTCTCCATAAAGGAAGGATAAAGGTATAGTCTTTATATTAAAAGAAACTCTTTTAGCTAAAGGATGCATACGTTCCTAGACCAAGGTTGCCCAAGAGCGCCCTCTCCCCAGTCGTAATATTCGGCTTGAGCACAGAAGGCTACAAGATAGCATCTTCTCTATCGTCCTTCGACCTGCAAACGACTCTTGTGGACGAGAACCTGAATGTTGGCATGCAGTTGAAGAAGGAAATTCTTAGTAAATTCGATTCGATCGCCGCCCTCCTCGAAGACGAGCCATTACTGGGTCTTGAGCCTATGGAAGATGCCATAGGCAAGGCAAGGTGCCTATTTTTCGCCCCCAAAATAAGAGAACAAAATATGGAAGTTGGGCCAATCATGGGCTCAAAGCTGAAGAGTGTATTAAAGAATATCTCAAAGGGTATCGTCTTTGTCAATATGTTGCCCACAGGCTACGGTGGTAACAAAGAGAGCATATCCTTGATAGAAAAGCTGACAGGATTGGAGGTTGGGGTTGGATTTGATTACATATATGCGCCGTTGATCCCTGGAACGAACAAACCCATAGTCATAGGCTCGAGTAGAGCCGATATTGAGAAAGCTACGATGGGGTGCCTCAAATCCGCTCTAATGGATGTGCCCAAGGTTTTGCCTCTTCACATGGCTGAGACGGCCTATTCAAGGCATATAATAAGAAAGTATAACTCCCTGGTGACTGACTTCGAGTTATGCAAGAGTTTGAAACTGGGCGAGGGAGCTTTTGCGGACTTCACCGAAGATCGACAAGAGGTATATTTGGAAGACATGGTCGAAAATCTTTTGGATATAAGAGTGATCTCGGAAGCGTTAAAGACTGGAGAGCCCATGTGGTACATGCTGTCCGGGATACTGAAGAGTCTCGAGAGTTACTTCAAACACATCATGAATGGCTTCCGTTCTATAATAAAAGACGAGGGGCTGAAAGCGAGCAGGACTAGGATTTTGGTGGCTTGGTCAGTCGATCCTTTTGAGGTTAGGGGGGACAAGATAGCGACGCTATCGAAACTCATAGATAAGCTTCGTGACTGTGTTGGAGACATAATCACCTTCAACACCATGCCCTATCTTCAGGCTCTAAGGCCAGAACTAAGCGTGGAAAGAGGCCTCCCTCTTTCACCAGACAAGGACAACATAGTTCTGGTTTGTTCAAAGGAAGATTTTGAGCTGGTCTTCAAGAATACGAGGGCTGAAAGGTCGGAGATGAGGCCCATTATAATAAAGGCCAACCTTCCCCTCGATGTCGTGGAGTAGAACTCTAAAAGATTCATTTTGGTGACATGATGACAAGAGTAAAGAGGATAAACCTGTTCAGGCTTTTCATACACCTATCGGGCTTTTTCATACCATTTGCAGCGACTATGATAGGCATACCATATACTTTTCTCATAATAGCCATAGTTACGATACTATACACAATCTCAGAGTATCTTCGTGTCAGAGATCGTGGATTGCCCGTCATAAGGACTATAACTCTCTTGGCAAGCAAGGATAGGGAGGTAAGCAGATTCGTCTCTGCGCCGGTCTACTTCTCTTCAGGTATAATGATCTCCTTAATCGTGTTTGGGAGTTCGATAGGATTTGCAGCCATAGGGATAGTCGCCTTGGGAGATGGATTTGCAGGGCTCTTTGGGAGATTGATGGGACATAATTATCTTCCCTTCAACAGAAAGAAGACGCTTGAAGGTAGCCTCTTCTGCTTTTTATTTTCGTGGCTGGGTGCCTATCCCTTTGTATCCCCATCTATAGCCATTCTAGGAGCCTTGATAGGCTCTGTAGTCGAGAGTGTGCCCTTACCCATTGACGACGATCTGACCATGCCCATCGCTTCAGGCCTTACGATGCAGATAGTCTCTCTTATAGTCTGATCTCAAATGCTTATCAAAAGGATATAGACCAAGATGATAAAGGCAGTGGCGATTAATGTGAGGCATATTACAAAAAAGAAGGTGCCTGTCTTCAAAGCGAAATCGAATAGACTGTGATTCTTCATCCTCTTTGCAGATACTAAGAAGAAAGTGCTCATGAATAGCATAAATAAAGACAGAAGGGGGTAAACCAGAATAGACAAAGCCGACATGGGCCAAGTGAAGGTTATCCCATAATCAAACATGTTTCTTGGATCTACGATGATAGGTAGACTTGAGATTATGTCCTGAGGGTTATTGAGAAGGTTTGGCTCTTTGACCAGAATAATGCTTACAGATATTATTGACAGTACGATGCAGAAGAGCGTAGGAAAGACCATCCTTTTCCAAGGGTTGTTAGAGAAATCCACCCAGACATTGCGGACTCTGTCCATAAGTGCTGATGGCTTTTTTGTAAGTATGTATACGAAGTTAGCAATGGCTAGACCTAAGAAGGCCCCTGCCACTGCGTCTGTAGGATAATGGACGCACATGTAAACCCTTGAGAGAGCGACTGCAAAAGACAAAACCAATAAAGGGTAGGCCAATTTTCCATAAATTCTGAAGATCAGAGTACTACCAGCAAAGGCCCTTGCCGAGTGGGCCGAAGGGAACGAAGAGCCATATTCCCCGGATCCAACCAAGTCTACTCCTGACAGAACTTCGTAGGGCCTTGGTCGGTAGAAGAGGGTCTTTGCTACAAGCCCGGAGAGTCCCGATACTACAAAGGTTATAGCCAAGAAAATGGCGAAGTTCCTCTCTTCAGTCCTGCCATACACCCATAAAACTACTATGACCATGAACCAAAAGAAGCCCCCACCTACCTCCGTCAGTGTAAGCATTAGGATGTCTAGAGCTTCTGATCCAGAAGCGCCGTTTATCATGTAAAGCAACATTTTATCATAAATGTCAAGGATAGAAGAATGGACGGCAATGACTAGCGCAATGAAAGTTGCCAAGGGCAAGAGTATGAAGAGTTGGTTGGCTTTGATGACGTTACGAGCCTTCATTGCGATCGATTCCCTTCCTACCAGATCCTAGGTGAAAGGCGAACCAAAGGCTTTGCCAAGTGCCTCCTAGCTCTGGGCGGGACTTCGTAAATCCCCACTGTTATACTTCTTGGCATCTCTCCGATTATTACTGTTTCCCTTGGGAGCTTCTGCTTACAATTTTTGCACACAAAGCCCTTTTCTTTACCTGCTGACTTCATCCTTCTTCTGCATAAAGGACAGATAGGGTTTAACTTCTTGAATATCGGGCTGAGCTTAACCACTTCTATCTTCTCAAGGTTTATAGTTAATGGTAAATTTGGCTTTGGCTTTATCCCTCCATAGACTTTGACTATATCCCCAATAGCTAGCTTCATAATCACCTCCCTGAACTTTCTTGTAGGCTCATAGGCAGCACAGTCTATCTTGTCACCATCATCCTTTATTGTGAATATTACATGCCCCCCAACTATAATTCTTGGCTTATCACAGACTTCTCCCTCAACTACAAAAGAACGATATGGTTTCACCTCAGATATCTTTGAGCTTTTTATATGCTCATCTGTAGCCTGATTTGCCTTATAGATGACCCATCTCTCTATGGGCTCAAAGGCTTTCACCATACCGTGAGCTTTCTCAGCTATCCAAGAGCTCTCAGCTCTAATTCCATAAAGGATTGGACAAGGAGTATGGGGAGTTATCCTTATCTCGCCAGTATTAAGGTCGATGTTATCAAAGGTATCAGGATAGGTCAACTCATTCATTTTAAATACAGACTCTCTATCGATCTTCCTCTCTTTACCCCTGTTACTAGGTAGTCTGTAGGCTATCAATTCATAAGTAAAATCTTGCTCTAATTCTTCACCAATGGCTGCTAAAGCTCCTATGATCCCTCTTCCTATCTTAAATTTGAAGAATTCAGCCCCTATCCTCTTCGCTAATTCTTCTGCTTCGTCTATGGTCACTATATCTTGAATTACCTTTCTTGAAAAAGCCCCTAATTCTTCAGGTATATTCTCACCCTTTAAGAAGACCACGCCCGGATTTGTCGTTTCATGATCAAGCTCTGCTAGTTGCTCTACAGTCTTTAAGACCATCTTTTTTATGCTGGGTATGAGCTCGTCTTTAGCTTCAACTTTAATGGCAATGGCACAATTCCCTCTAGTCTTCAGGATCCAATTTGGGTTAAGCCTGATGAGATGGGGATAGTCGATGATTTTTGCACCAATATCAATAAGTCTATCTACGACTACAGCACCAACGTAAGTTGTGCACATCCCGTCCTTGGAGTCCGTATCATCTAGGCCTATGTGAAGTACCTGAAGCTTGCCCAATCAAACCGTCTAAGAGAGATTCGAAGAGTATGTTTAAAATCTTATTTGGTCGCTAATTACTTCATGACAAGAAAAAGAAACATCCCACGAGCGATCATGATGCCACTCAAAATTGTTCCGACTTGATAGATTCTTCTGACCTTAACAACCGAACAATTTGTGGCATCAATTTAAGTGGGAACGACCATAGACGAACCTCCGTCTCATTGGTGTGAAAACCATCATTATCAATCATCATCCTTCTATTAATTGTCTTCAAAAAAAAGTGGGGGAAACTAGTAGCAGAATCTTTATGTTCTTCACTTGATAAGGGCCCCTTGATGTAGTATATTATGAAGCCTCTACGACGATCATTGTTAGTGTAGATCGAACTTTATCCAGGCGCCTTATCTTCCACGTTACTGTCTCCTTTACCTTCTCCATAGAATTCGCTTCTATCTTCGCTATGATGTCATAGACACCGTAGACTACGTAAACCTCTCTCACATTGTCGATCTTCTTTAGCTCTTTTATCAACTCTTCCTCTGCTCCAAGCTCTGCATTTATCAAAACAAATGCCATTGGCATGTACTTCTAACCTATGCTCTATTTGACGGATTTATTATTAAACGTTATTATTGGGCCATCCCTTTTACACATCTCTTGAGAAATTGATAGACAGAGGGCATAATAAACGCCTTTTTGAGCGTGGATAGCAAGCATTTTAACCCCGAACTTTACCTTTTAAGATAGATTGAGCCAAGCCTCTCTAACTCAAAAACTGAGACTCTACGCCTACCTGATGAGGCAGGATGATAGAAGGAAGTGCGCCGCAGCAAAGCTCTGCCGTCTGGGCTTGGTCCAGCCCATCTTTCAAAAGAGAGCAATTCCTAGAAGGGGTATAACCCTAAATCCAAAGGCATCGAATGTGTTTTCACCTGAAGACAAGCCTCGTTTGAGCTATGGCCTTGTAGTTATAGACTGCTCTTGGAAGAGGATAGACGAAACCTTCGCAAGAGGATTTGGAGGATTGAACAGAAGGCTCCCTCTACTGTTGGCTGCCAACCCTATAAACTATGGCAAGATTTCCATGCTGAGTTCGGCGGAAGCCCTCGCAGCTACGCTCTACATTGCAGACCATGTCAATGAGAGCAGAAGGCTTATGTCCTTCTTTAAATGGGGACCCAACTTCCTAGTTCTAAACGAGAATCCCCTCGAGGATTATAGAATTGCCAAGAGCCCGGAGGAGATTACCAAGATTGAGAGAGAGTACTTCGGGATGAGTGAAAAGTTCCAAACACTATTCTGACAGATTACCATCTAAGTCTTCTGAGCTTCCTGACATCGGTAGTTCCATAGTGCCTAAAGGTGTTTATGATTATCGATAAGGCAACGGCAGCAACGCAGGCTCCTATGGTCATGGAAATCAGGGCCATGGACTGGGCTAGGGCGTCAACACCATTGCTTCCCAAGCCCATTACTATCAGGTTAAGGTTGACGCCTGAGGTCATTATTTCTATCCCTAGTACGATCTTTATCAGGTCTCTCTTGGCGGCCATGCAGTAGATCCCCATAGCTATCAAGAGGATGGATGCGGGTATGTAGAGTTGAAGTAATTCATTCATTCTTAACACTCTCCTCTACAGCCTCCTCGATGACTCCAACACCCTCCTTCTTCCTCAAGATCGCTGTCACAGCCGTAACTGTAGCCAAGAGGAGAAAGCCTTGGACGATTATGTCAAAGCCCCTATAGGTCCATAGGAAGAAGGGGGCTTCCTCGAGGGGGTAGCCTTGTGGAGGTGTGACCACCCTAAAGGCGTCGATGAGGTTTACGGAGAAGACCAAGACCATTACAAGAAGCATGCCCACCAAAAGAAGACCGATGGTCAAGTTCAACTTTTCACTCAAGACCCTCCCCTTTGTAGTGTGAAGAGTGGCGAGGAATAGAACGGCTATGGCCCCTGCGTATATGGCTAGTTGGAAGACTGCTATAAAGGGCGCGCTCAAAATGTAGAAGATCACACTTAGAACAGAGCTCATAATTATGAAAATGGCCAGAGCCCTAAGCAGATCCTTGATCTCTATGACAAGAAAAGCCAAGACTATTAGGAGGGCTAGAAAGGTCATGTGTATCAGATAGTCGACCATGAAGATCACTTTATAGTGAAAGCCTTTCTGTCAAAGGCTGCCAACTCGAACTCTTCCGTCAAATTGATGGCACCTTTGGGACAGACTTCTTGGCATTGGGAACAGAACAAGCAGAGCTCCAAGTGGAATACGGGCCTTTTGCCCTTCTCATCCGTAACGATTTCGCAAGCCCCGCTCGGGCAAAACCTAGAACATAAAAGGCAACCCGTGCACTTGTCCCTATCGAAGCTTATCTTGCCCCTAAGACCATCAGGTATGTGAACTCTCTCCCTTTCCTTGAAAGGATAGAGAACGGTAGCCCTCTTCTTGAAGAGGCTTCTTTGAATTTCTTTCAGCATGGACATTTTATACGATCACCCTAACGAGTAAAACCTGTAATATTGCAAGAGGGACAAGGTACTTCCAAGAGAAATTGACCATCTGGTCGATTCTGAGCCTAGCAAAAAGGGCGCGGAGGGTTGTAAGTAGGAAGAGCACAAACAAGGTCTTCAGTAAGAAGTAAATAGGGTATAATATAGGTTCCAGACCGGATATGACAGGACCGGAGGGGCCGCCGAGGAAAAGAGCAACGGCCAATCCAGACAGGTACAAGAGTTCAACGTCCTTGGTCAGCCTGAACAAAGCGAGTTTTTTCCCTGAAAACTCCGTTAACCAGCCAGCAACGATCTCGGTCTCGGCTTCTGGTATATCAAATGGTATTCGCTCCAACTCGGCTTGGCCACATAGAACGAAGATGGCAAACCCAAGAATACTGGGACCCACCAAGAACCAGATGCCACTTACTTGGGTATTGACTATGTCATAAACCCACATGGAGCCGGCCAATATCCCGATGCTTATCGCAGATAGCATCATAGGTATTTCGTAACCTAGAAGTTGAAGGGCGGCCCTTTCAGCCCCCACTGTGGAAAACCTATTCGAGGAGGATATACCCGAGTAAATTATAACTATACATATCAGGGTCATCAGAGCGATTAAAAAGATCAAATCGCCGTTGAATGAGATAATACCTCTCAATCCTGTTATCGGCAGTGCCAAGAAACCCATCAAGGAGAGGGTTAACGCAACTATTGGCAGGGCGTTGAAGAGGGGTTTATCTACTTCACCAGGAGTTATGTCCTCCTTTGCAAGAAGCTTTACGAAATCGGCAAAGGGCTGTAGAATTCCGCTTTTTCCTGTGTAGAGAGGCCCAACCCTGTTCTGTAGCTTGGCGTAGATTTTCCTATCGAACCATTCATAGACAAAGGCCAGTACTATGGCAAATACTATGCCAGGAAAAATAAGGATCTGAAGTAATTCCAAAAGCCATTCCATGTGCCTAGCTCCTACTTCTTACAGTGAGCTTTTAGCTCCTCCAGGCTCCAAACCCAAGTCTTGCTCTTGGATACGTCTCTAAACTCCATCCTAGCGGTGCAGCTAAAGCAAGGATCTATAGAAGCCAAGGTTATGGGTATATCGGCTATGTTGACCTCGTAGTCGCCCTTTGAAGTCAACATGTCACATACAGCAGGTATGTTCCCAAAGGTCGGCGTTCTGACCTTGTATCGCTCAGGATTCTTCGTTCCATTGGACCTTGCATAATGGATCAACTCCCCCCTAGGAGCCTCGACCCTACTTATAGCTTCACCCACTGGTGGAGATAATGATAACTTTATCTTTACATCCCCATTTGGCATGTGTTCCAGACAGTACCTGACCATGTTCACAGATTCTAGCATCTCATCGACCCTGACCACAACCCTCCCTAAGACGTCCATGGTATCGCAGGTTACGATATTGAATGGGACTTCATCATGGAGCGTATAAGGATCGTCCAGCCTAACATCGTTTTTAACACCAGAAGCCCTTAGAGTGGGGCCAACAGCGCAGAGCCTTATCGCATCTCTTGGCTTTAGTATGCCTACGTCACTACACCTAGCGTTTACAGTAGGATCGTTCAAGGCAACATTCCTATAGTACTTTAGTCGCTCTTCAAGGATGTCCATACCCTTCTTGACCTTGTACTTGGCTTCATCGCTTACGTCCCTCCTGACCCCTCCTATGGTGTTTATGGCAGTGGTAACTCTGTTCCCAGTAAGCATTTCGATGATATCCATGACGACTTCTCTGTCCCTCCAGACATACATAAAGAGGGTGTCGAAGCCTATCTCGTGGGCAGCGACTCCGAGCCACAGTGCGTGGCTGTGAATCCTTGCCAACTCCTCTATCATGAGCCTTATGTAATTCGCCCTGGGGGGTATTTCTTTTCCATGGAGTTGCTCCACTGCTTGGGCGTAGCAGAGAGTATGAGCGACATTGCATATGCCACAGATCCTTTCTATAAGGTAGATATTTTGTATATAGTTCCTGTACTCTAAGGCCTTCTCTATGCCCCTATGATTATACGATACGTCGGCATCGACGCCTATGACCCTCTCCCCTTCCACCTTGAACTTGAAGAAGGCGGGCTCCTTCAAAGCAGGGTGCTGCGGTCCAACAGGCATGTCAAAGAATAGTTCATATGCAGATTTCTTCTCAGTCCTTTGAAACTCCTCCTTTTGCATCAGGACACCTCTCTTAGTGGCTTGGGTTGCTCTGGAGTATACTCCTTCCTCAACGGGTACACATTCTCAGGCCAGCCCTCAGGTAAGGTTATCCTCGTCAGGTTCGGATGACCTTCGAAGACTACTCCTAGAAGGTCATGAAGCTCCCTTTCATGGGGAGAAGCGCCTGGTACTATATCTGTTATCGTGCTCAACATAGGTTTATCTCTCTCAATCCTTGTTCTAACGGTAACCGTTATCCCGCGTCCAAGGTGGGGCATAACCTCTATAAACTTACCAGTATCTAGCCCCGTAATTGCTTGGACATGATTGAACCCGAGGTCCTCGACCAAATAGCGAATAACCTCCTTGTAGACTTCAACAGGAACCGTTACGAAAACCCTTCTCTTCGAAACCTTGATCTCCATTATTTCAGGGATTATCACATCTTTTGCTTCCTCTCCGCCCTTCTTTGGAATCATGATCTTCGATATCTTCTCTCCAAACTTGTTCTTTAAGGCTTCAGAGACGTTGTTTTCGTTCATTCTAGGACTCCTCCAGTTTCTTCAAAAGAGCCGCAACGCCGTTTATGATGGCCTCTGGCTTTGGTGGACAACCGAAGATGTACGCATCCACGGGTATGACGGAATCCAACCCAGAATAGACGTTGTAGCAACCATTGAAAACCCCTCCGCTTATGCAACAAGTCCCAACCGCTACGACAAACTTGGGATCTGGCATCTGATTGTAGACCCTCAAAAGCCTATCTCTGACCTGCCTTGTGACAGGCCCTGTTACCACGAGCACGTCTGCATGCCTAGGGCTCCCCTTCAATAAGACACCAAACCTCTCGAGATCATACCTAGGGGTCAGAGCGGCCAGAACTTCGATATCACATGCATTGCACGCCCCCGTATTGAAGTGGAGTAGCCAAGGACTTCTTAACCTCGCCCACTTAACTAGATTCATCATTCTCGTCTCCTCAAAAGAATCGACAGGGATGCAAAAAGAATTGCACAATATAAGAGGAAGATTTCTCTAATCGGTCTTACAAATGGGAAACCCATAGACAGTATCAACACAAAGGCTACTACATCGACGACCATAAAGACCGTTGCGTAATTAAACAAGCCTATCAAAACTGAGAACTTCTCAGCCGGAAGCTCTTGACCACAAGCATAAGGTTCATACTTCTCTTTCGTACCCTGAGACTTGGGGGCGATCCTGTCGCCTATACGGTAGATTATTGAGGAGGCGATCAGCGCTATGCCAAAAACGATTACCGGCGTGCTTAAAACGCTTGTCGAGGACATTAGTATAAGATTCATTATTAAAAATTTAAACTTTACTAATCGAGTTTAAATATAATATATTTCATTTCTAGGCAATTTATATTTTTTTAGCCGCGTGTTTTTTTGCCAAACCCGATCTCTCAAAGAGCATAGTAAGGGTTACTGATGAGCAGACCCTTTGACCACCTTTTCAAGCATCTTAGTCGCCATTATAACGGCTTCCTCAACTCTAGGAGCTATCTTTGTTCCTAAGAGAATGCTCATGGGCTGGACTCCCATTACGAAGAACTTTATGTTCAAACCAAGGCCTTCGAAGTAGGCCTTTATCAGGGATATTGGAAGCCTGTGTGTCGAAATAGAATCTATCACATTGTCCTCAGCCCTGAACAATACTATAGAACCTGGCTCGCCCTTGAAGTCTACTGCGTCTATGACTAGCACGTGTGAGGGGTCGAAGGTTTTTACCTTCGATAGGAAGTTTTCTGGGGTTGTCCCACAATTGATGACGAGGACGTCTCTCACGTCCTTCAGAACTTTTTTAAGCCTTTCAGCGACCAAGACTCCAACTATATCATCCCCTCTGAGCTCGTTTCCTATGCCAAGTACTACCAGCCTTTTGAAGGCTCGCAATTCCTCTGCTAATGTCTTCATTAAATTCTTTGTTCCCAATGAGAGGTCGCTATGGAACAATATTCTCAAGAGACTTATTTAAGTTAACCAGCTCCATAAGAGTGCAAAGGGTCATGTAAAGTCGTAGAAGGAAATCATGTTTGGTGGTATTCGTTCTGCCGAAAGTTTCTTAAGGAGAGAACTTGTGTAGAAGTAGGAGAAACCAAAGATGAGTTTAAGGGTGTGGTTCTTAGAAACAAGGCCCCAGTTCCTTCTGCTCTCTATTGTCTTGGTGTTTTTAGGAACATCTGTAGCTGTTTACGAGGGTTACTTCAATCTAACCTACTTCTTCTTGGCCTTGGTTGGCTTGCTCTTGTTACACATAAGCGTCAATATATTGAATGACTACTTTGACTTTAAGTCGGGGATAGACATGGAGACGAAGAGGACTCCTTTCAGTGGAGGGAGTGGAATTCTTCCAGCAGGTCTTCTTAAACCCTCGTCGGTATACAAATTCGGAGTGGTCTGTCTGTTGTCAGGGCTTTTGATAGGTGCATTCTTCACGATTGTCAGAGGATTGCTCTTGCTTCCGATAATCGTGATAGGTGCTATATCGGTCTACTTCTATACAACCCACTTCGCTAAGTACATGGTTGGAGAGCTCTTTGCTGGTCTAGGGATGGGAGCCTTGCCCGTCCTTGGAGCCTACTTTGTTCAATCTGGAGGCTATACTCTCCTCGTGATAGTTGCCTCGATCCCCCCACTCATATTAACTCATAATCTCCTTTTCCTGAACGAATTCCCTGATGTAGAGCCTGACAAGAAGGGTGGAAGAAAGAATCTTGTAATGGTGCTAGGTAAAGAAAGAGCCTCCAAAGTCTATTCGATCCTAACCATAGCCGTATATTGCTGGATAGTTGCATGGATTGGGATGGGGTTAATACCACTGCCCGCCTTACTTAGCCTGATGACGGCCCCCATAGCCATCAAGGCTATCAATGGTTCCTTAAAGAATTACTCGGATCTAAGAATTGTACCGGCACTTGGTGCGAACGTTATAGTAGTACTTGCTACCCAAGCCTTACTAGGCGTTGGATTCTTGGTCGCATCTTTCCTTACATCCATTCAGTAGGCATTGGTCATCCCGTGAAGGCAAGATTTAGCCTCATTCCACAGCCGTTTTGTAAGTAAAGGTTATTATGATCCGTGCATGGAGATATGGGTCGACATGAAAGCCAAAGTGGCTATCATAGGTGTGGGAAACTGTGCTTCAGCTCTGGTGCAAGGTGTCTACTACTACAAGAGTTTCAATCAAGACGAGGCTATAGGCCTGACTAGGTACAGTCTGGGCGGATTAAAACCCCACGACATAGAGTTCGTGGCTGCCTTTGATGTGGACGAAAACAAAGTGGGCAAAGATTTGAGCGACGCCATATACGAGAAGCCTAACAACACCATTAGAATATCGGATGTCCCTAGGCTCGGTGTTAGAGTTGAGAGAGGGCCTGTAATGGATGGTGTAGGCAAGTACATGACCGATGTCATAAGGGTCTCTGATAAAGATCCAGTAAATGTTTCATCTGTAATAGTGGATAGTGGTACTGAGATAGTTGTAAATTACGTTCCGGTAGGCAGTTTAGAGGCCACAAGCTTTTATGCGGAGCAGGCCTTAAAGGCTGGTGTGGCTTTTATAAACGCCATGCCAGTCTTCATAGCATCGAATCCTATTTGGCAGTCCAAATTTGCTGAGGCTGGACTGCCGGTAGCAGGAGACGATGTAATGAGTCAGATAGGAGCGACGGTGCTTCACAAGACCTTGATAAAGTTGCTGGTGGACAGAGGCGTAAAGATCGATGAAACGTATCAGTTGAACATAGGAGGGGACACGGACTTCCTCAACATGCAGGAAGAGGGGCGCTTGGAGGACAAGAGAGAGAGCAAGACAAGTGCGGTCAGAGCCATGGTTCCTTACCAAGTACCAACCAGAATTGGGCCTAGCGACTTCGTCGGATTCTTGCAGAATGAGAAAATATGCTATATATGGACTAGAGGTAGGTACTTTGGCAATGCCCCCGTTACCATGGATGTGAAGTTGAGCGTCATAGACGCTCCCAACAGCGCTGGGGTGATGATAGACGCCATCAGAGGCACGAAGGTAGCCATGACTAGGGGTATTAAGGGGCCCTTGGTCAGCTTATCGGCCTACTGTTTTAAGCACCCCCCAGTTCAGATGCCCTTCGACGAAGCCAAGATGGCCTTCATGGATTTTATAGAGGGGAAGAGAGATAGGTAGTTCTAATCTAAATAAGAATTCTGTAACTTTATCATGGATTTTGGATAGGGACTCTAATGCATGAGTGGGCTCTGGCAGAAGCAGTAATAGAAGCCGCCAGAGAAGAAAGGGCCAAGCGCGAACTAAAGGATTTCTCGAGCCTAGAGGTCTTCGTAACTCTAGGCGAGCTTCGACAGATAGATAGGCAGTTGTTCCTTAACGCTCTAAGAGAACTATCAAAGACAGCCTTTAAAGAAGGCGTAAAGTTCAGGATCAAAATGGAGAAAGCAAGGTTAGAGTGCCTATCCTGCCATAATAGATGGTCTTTGAAGGATGCCCTCAAAAGGTTGATGCCCGAGGAGGCTGAAAGTATCCACTTCATCCCCGAGACAGCTCATGTCTACCTAAAGTGCCCCCGATGCCAGTCTAGGGATTTCAAGATAGTTTCGGGAAGGGAGGTGTGGATAAGCCGCATAAGAGCTTCAAAACCCAAAGGAGAGTAAAGGATGTCTATCGACGCTAGACTGTCCATCATCGACAAGAGGCTCAACTCTGTTAGGAGAGTCATAGCAGTGGTTAGTGGTAAGGGCGGAGTGGGAAAGACCCTTGTATCTTCAGTTCTTGCCTTGACTATGGCAAAGGAAGGTTTGAGTGTGGGGCTTCTAGACTTCGACTTCACGGGCTCGTCTTGTCACATAGTTTATGGCTTGGACGAAATTAGAATTGTTGAGGATAAGGGCCTCATTCCCCTAGAGACTTCTGGAGTGAAGTTCATGTCGATAGAACCTTTTACAAAGGGCAGTCCTTTGGAGCTTAGGGGGTTCGATGTATCCAACATAGTCTTGGAGATAATGGCTAATACGCATTGGGGAGGGTTAGACTTCCTCGTAATAGACATGCCCCCAAGCCTCAAGGAAGAGCTTCTAGACCTTAGGAGGTTTGTGGGAAAGGCTGAGTACCTAGTGGTATATACACCCTCAAAGCTTGTTATCAACATGGCCTTCAGGCTCATAACTCTCTTGAATGGCTCAGGAGCATCTGTACTTGGCGTAGTAGAGAACATGGTAAGAGGAGGTTTGATCTTTGGAGAGAAAGTGGAGAGATTGAACGTGAAGCTACTGGCCAGGATACCCTTCGATGCAGATGTCGAAAAAGCCATAGGCAAGCCCAAAAGGCTCCTAGAAACGAAATTTGCCAGTGCGATCTTTAGGTTATACGAGACCATCAAACAAACGAACACTTAGATTTGCTCTTCCCATAAACTATTCTATCCAGTAGAATGTATCAGAGACCACAAGGATCTGTGGATATGGTGCGCTTCATAATCTTCAATTTTTCATAGCCTCTAAATCTTTGTTAGAAGGGAGTATTAATGAAAGACAATTTCGCCACATCTAATAATGGTTTTAATATTACCGTTCTTATTAATTAAAAGGCTGGTGGAGAGATGTCCATAGAAGTGCCGGCAGAGGGTCTTCAGGAGATACTGAAGATGATAGAGGGAGACATCACATCAGAAAGAGTCTCGATCATTATGCTTGAGAGGAAGATAAGAATCAAGGGCAAGAGCTTCCCAACCGAAGTTCTCGATGACATAATAGAGGCTACAAGAAACCTGGTTTTTCCTCCTGAGCCTGTATTGGGTAAGTTCTTGGTTGTAACTGGCATAGATAGATCGGGCAAAGAAACACAGTGCTTTAACCCAAAAGGAATCAAAGGTGTGGTACCCATCTATGATTTTCTGAGAGATTCTTCCTACAAGGTGCTAAAGGTTTCTCTGCCATCTTATGATACCACCCTTGGAGCGCTGGTGGCCTCGTATCTGAAGAAGCCATCAAACATAGTCATAAAAGGCGAGCTATCGAAAGATTATGCATGGATTTTATGGTCTTTGGATAGGGCCAAGCACAATAACAGCATCTTAGAATGGTTGAAGGATGATAAAAAGAACATGGCCCTATCAAGAAGGTGGTTAGAAAGCAATGTGGTCTACCAGAAGATTCATGGTATAGATGAGAAGAGGGTACTGAATCTGGAGAAGAACATTATAAAGCAGGATTATACATTTATAATAGATCTGCCTGCAGATATAGCCCTCAAGAGGGCCGAAAAGTCGGAGGAAAGAAAAGATTTCTACGAGGATGTAGCCTTTCTGGAGAAGGTGAGGCAACTCTTTCTCCATCTACAAGATCATTATCCTTTCGGTAAGGTATTCATAATAGATGGGACGAATCCTCCCGATGTTGTGAATAAGCAGATCTTGGATTCTTTAAGAGAGCTAGGAATCTGACGACTTAAGAATCTCCTCCACTTCTTTTTTACCCAATATCTTGATCAGGCGCTTTCTGGACTCTTCTCCCTTCCAAGAGTTGAGGATGTTTATCACAGCATCCCTTACACTGGGACTCAGATCGTGAAGAGCTTCCTCCATGATCTTCTTCTTCCCCTTTTGCACATCCTTGGGTCTGAAGGTCTCTCCCATTTGATTCGCTTATGGTAGCAACTTTCAGATAAATATATAGCTACAGCGTGATATTAAGATTGGAATTGAGGTTTGTAGCAGAGATAAGGGACCCTGTACATGGGTACATACACATAACAGATGTAGAGAGAGATATAATCGACGCAGGCATCTTTCAAAGGCTAAGAAGAATTCGCCAATTAGCAGGGGCAAATCTGACATACCCTAGTGCCCAACACACTCGCTTCGAGCACTCTTTGGGCGCAATGCATCTTGTTGGACTGGTTGGCTCTTCTCTAGCATCAAAAACTCGTATAACCGACGATGATATTCAAGAGCTAAGGCTATCGGCATTACTCCATGATGTTGGACATGGTCCGTTCTCTCACCTCTTCGAAGAAGCTCTCACAGAGAAGAGGGGCATAACTCATGAAGACATGTCAAAAAGGATCATTATGGAGACAGAGATTAAGGATGTTATCGAAAAAAATGGTTTTGACTCTAAGGAGATGTCTGAACTCGCTTTAGGACTATCTTCAAAGAGGCCAAAGTTCATGAATGAAATAATAGCAGGGGGCTTGAGCGTAGATATAATGGACTACCTTCTTCGAGACTCTTATTTTACTGGGGTGGAGTACGGTAGAGTTGATGTGCACAGACTCATAGACTCATTTGAGATCATGGATGAGAAGTTGGCGATAGATCAAGCGGCCCTATACGCCTTCGAAGCCTTTACCATAGCCCGTTATGAGATGTTCAAGGCAGTATACTTTCACAGGACAGTGAGAGCTGCCCAAGCTATGCTCATTCGATCGATAATCCTCGCCGATGACGAATTGGAGCTTACAGATGTTAACGATCTGCAAAAATTCCTCAACCTTACAGATGAGTTGACCCTCGCAAAACTGACTGATCTAAAGCCCAAGAATAAAGAATTGGACCAAGCAAAGCGACTCGCAATAGGTTATAGGGATAGAAGACTGATAAAGTGTGTATTTGAGAAGATCGTTCATAGGAAGGATAGGTTCATAGAGAGAATTCTTAATCAGAAGGGTATAAGAGATAAGATAGCGATAGAGATAGCTAAGGAAGCTGGGATCGATTCTGATTCAATATTCTTTGATGTCCCAACAACACCATCCGTGCCTTACACATCTTCGCGCCAATCTCTCTCTTCCATAACTCTAGTTTACAAGACCATTGAAGGGAGGCGCCATGAAATTATCCCTATAAAGGAATTGGCTTTAGTAGGAGCTATTACAGGATACATGGACATAATAAGAATATACACACAACCTGAGCACAGATCAAAAGTTGAAAAAGCTGTAGAGACTTTCTTCGGTAGAGAAGGGTATTCAACTAAAGTGTCTATGTAAAAAATGTTGTCAGGTGAAAAGATGAAACTTGAAAATAGATTTGTTAAATGGGCTAAGAAAGAATATAGTAAGAAGCAGAGAATCATTGCATTAATTCCCCAAGGTGTGCTTTTCGTAATATTAATTCCGTTTATTCTTATAATGTTGCCTTCTTTGGATGTGTATCTGGGTTTACCAGAATTCATATCAGAACCATTCAATTTCATTATAGCTCCATTTTTCTTCCTACCAGGCTCATTATTTTCAGCTTGGTCTGTTTTAGTTCAATTTAGAATTGGGAAAGGGACACCAGCCCCGATGATGCCAACGAAAAAATTGATCGTAAGAGGACCTTATGCTTACTGTAGGAATCCCATGAGCTTGGGAAGTATAATTTTTTATTTAGGATTTGGATTTTTGACTGGTTCCATATCTTCAATTGGATTTACTGTATTGTTTATGTCACTGCTTTTAGCATACATAAAATTCATTGA
>JACAEJ010000032.1 GCA_013388925.1 Nitrososphaerales archaeon | reverse complement strand
GCATATTATCTGGGTGGATCCCAATGTCTCAACAACAGGCATCCTCCTTACCAAAGCGTTCCTCTTGGCCATGATGCGCATACTTATGGCCAGGCTTCCAGTTACAATGGCTGGTAGTGCTTCAGGAACAGCAGCAACAGCTAATGCAACGCCAAACAAAAAGACTTCAATAAAGAAGTCAAGGCTGATAAACCCAAACATCAGATACTCTTCTGCTACTTCTACCACGGCTATCACAGCGATTATCACTAATGCTATTAATCCGAGCTTTCTACCTATCTCACTCATTCGCCTCTCAAGCGGCGACGTCTCCGTGGTTACTGCCGTGGCTTCCTTAGCAATCTTGCCGAACTCGGTTCTCATCCCTGATGCAGTCACAGCCGCCTTCCCCTTGCCATAGGTGATGGTGGTCCCGGAAAACACCATGTTGGTTCTATCCCCTGTCGGAATTTTCTCTGGTAACACCGTCAAAGTCTTCATAACAGGAACCGACTCACCAGTCAAGGGCGCTTCATCTACTTGGAGATTCACTGCTTCAATCAATCTCATATCGGCCGGCACTTTGTCGCCAGCCTTTAGAACTACTATTTCCCCGGGAACTACCTTTTCTATCAGTATCTCCTTCTCTTTACCGTTTCGTATGACCATGCATGTGGGGCTCAGCATCTTCTTCAGCAATTCTAGAGTTCTTTCAGCTCGGTATTCTTGGATGAATCCTATGATGACGACGAAGAGGACTATGACGGATATGACTATTGCATCAATCACCTCCCCCAAAAACGCTGAGATGATAGTAGCGACCAATAAAATGCCTAACAGTATGTTTACGAACTGCTTGAAGAAAATCTTCACCGCAGAGACCTTCTCCTCCGCCACAAGCTCATTTGAGCCATAGAAGGCCAATCTGGACTGAGCCTCTGTGTCAGATAGCCCCTTCTCCCTATCTGTGTGTAGCGTCTTTAGTACATCCGCGACCTCTATTGCATGCCAATTCTTCTCGGGAATCATTTCTTGCTCAAGTCTTGACATTCTTCACCCCCTCAGCAACTCATATGCGTTCTATATCCCGATTTGTTACAGTTAAAAAACTTGCAGTATAACAATAAAAAGGGTTACTCCCCTTGTGGGAGAGTTTCGGTACTCTTTATGCCCTTTATTGACGATATCTTCTTTGCCAAATCCTTGAGTTTTGGGAAGTCCTCAGCCTCTAGGAAGATTACTATATCGAAGCGCCCGAAGACCAAGTATGCATCTGTAACCCCTTTTATCCCCTTTACCTCCTTTACTATTCCAGACGAGTTTGCTGCTGTAGCCTTTATGAGCATCAAGCCATTTATCATAGCATCACGCCTCCAAACCTATCAGAGTTTCGGTGGCCAATACACCATCTATACTGCCCATCTCTAGTGCCAAAGTGCTTAGCTCCTTGAGGCTTGTAACCTCTACATTGGCTACTACGTCCGTTCTTCCCAAGACTGAGAAGGCAACCTTTATGCCCTTGATAGCTCTTACATGCTTCCTTACTTGATCGAACTTGGTGGGTTGTGTCTTGATGAGTAGGCAAGCCTTCATGGCGTGGCAATAATCTTGGCCTCTAATATGGGTTTTGCCGATGGATAGAGAATCTATTCAAAGAGAACTTCTGTATCTTTGCACTATCTCCTCTATCTCATAAGGTTTCGTTATTACTGTTATCCCTCTCATGACCTTGAGTTTCCTAAAGTTCATTATGTCGACATCTCTCATAGTCAACTCTATCTTACCTCCTGTGGGTAGAATTGTCGTCACCTTACCAGTCTCTGTCTCCTGATCCACTGGTAAAATGTATATAGGAATATTGCCCTTGTTGGCTTGGGCAACTGCGTTAGTAATCAACGAATCCGATATGCCATTGACTATCTTCGCTACGGTGTTACCACTTGCTGGAGCTACCAAGAGGAACTTGAACTTCCCAACTTGAAGTGGGCCCGCTATGAAAGGAACATTTGCACTTTCTTCCGTCATGATTCTAGGGTTTATGTTCCCTAATTCACCCCATAGCCCGTACCATTTCACTACCATAACTGCCGATTTAGAAACGAATACGGTTACCTTTACATCGCCCTTCTCTACTATCCTCTTCATAACTTGAAACGTTTCAGGTAAACGTTCTCCTGCGCCCGTTATCCCCCAAGCGATTTTCATAGGCAAACTATTTGCGCTCAAGCATGGTTCAACCCTTATATTCCATGAAATCACAAATGCATATTAATATTATCATGATTAACCAAGATATCCAGACAGCTTAAGTGATTAGAATGGGGAGGTCAAAACTAAGTATTTTGGGCATTTCAGGAAGCCCAAGGAAAGCTGCTACTGATTTCGTTGTTAGAAAGGCTTTGGAATATGCCGAAAAGAAATTCCAAGTTGAGACAGATTATTTTCATTTTTATGGAAAGAAGATAAACTTCTGCCTCCATTGCGATTATTGTATCAGAACGAGGAAAGGTTGCATACAAAAAGATGATATGACTGAAGTCTATGCCAAGCTTGAAGAGGCAGATACTATGCTTTTTGGGACTCCAGTATACAATGGTACGCTCAGTGGACAGCTCAAGACCTTATTTGATAGGTGCAGAGCGTTGGTGGCTAAAAACCCGAAAGCCTTAAAGAACAAGGTTGGAGCAGGAATCGCTGTGGGGGGAGATCGCGTAGGAGGCCAAGAGCTCGCCCTGTTAACAATCCATTCCTTCTTCCTTATCCACAAAATGATTCCAGTGAGTGGAGGGGCTTTAGGAGCAAACTTGGGTGGAATCATATGGTCAAAAGATCGGGGTGCAAAAGGAGCAGAAGAAGATACTGAAGGTTTCAAGAGCGTTTACAAAACGGTTGATCGACTAGTTGAGACAACCATGTTGTTAAGGAAGATTTAGTGAGATGATAGTTTGAAGGATAGCTTGTGGTAATCCAAACAGATCGTCTTCTAGCAAATTAGCAAAAAGGATTATAGCAAGATTGAACAGTATCTGAATAATGTCTCTACAGCTGAAGGATATACAGAGGATGAGGAAGGTGCTGGGTCTGACTCAGAGCGATCTGGCCAGGCTCTCAGGGGTCAGCCAGTCCCTAATAGCGAAGATAGAGGCAGGGAGGATAGACCCTTCCTTCTCCAAGACTATGAGCATATTTAGAACCTTACAAAAGTTACAGTTGAAGAATTCCAAAAAGGCAGGTGATGTAATGACGAAAGATGTCTTGTCTGTGGATGCTGACTCTAAAGTTGCTGAAGTAGTGAAGTTGATGCGTGATCATGCGATCTCACAAATGCCAGTCCTGAGTAGAGGAGAAGTCGTAGGGAGCGTGTCTGAAAAGGTTCTTATCAAAAATCTGTCAAACAAAGAGAGCGCTAAGGTGCTCTTCATAAGAAAAGTAAAGGAAGTTATGGAGCCAACCTTTCCCATGGTAAATGGTGATACCCCGGCAGACCTTTTGATACCCATGCTGAACTTCTATTCAGCGATTTTGGTGATGAACGGGAAGCGTATGGCCGGAATAGTGACAAGGGCCGACCTACTAAAGCCCGAATGACCATTAGGTCTAAAGTATATATAGAGATGCTCCATAGGTTTAGGAGGATAAGATTTGGAGAAAGATCAAGCGATAGGTGCCATAATCCTGATTGCAAGCATATTGGGCATAATCATATATGGCTGGCTCCTATTCTTCATAGCTCCCCAACTAGTGTTACAGATATCTGCCTTCATAGCCGTAGTTGCCATTTTGGTCATTCTGGCGTGGATAGGATGGACAATGGCGACTACCCCGCCACCAAAACCCATAGAAACTGAAGTACCCACAACAATGGGATCAGAACAGATGTCAGAGGAAAGCAAAAAATAAAAAAGTTCTGACCGTTAACATTGATTTCGTATCATGTTCCTTTCAGAAAGGGTTATCTTATAGGCTCAAAATAGCTAGAGGAAATTGATAGAAGAGCTCATCCTAGTAACAGGCATGCCAGGCTCTGGAAAGTCCATAGTAAAGGAGGTTGCAGAGGGGCTCGGAATACCAGTTTTGACCATGGGTGATGTGATAAGAGGTGAAGTAAAAAGAAGGGGCCTGAAAGAGGAGGTAAGAAGTTATGTGTTCGTCATGAAGGACATCAGAAGGAGGTTTGGTGCTCAGATCGTGGCCAAAAGAGTTGGGAAGAAGCTGACAAACATTAAAGCAAAGACGGTATGCATAGAGGGGGTCAGAAGCCTTGAAGAAGTGGAGTACTTCAGGAGAGTTGCCAAAGAAGTTCATATATTGGCCCTTGTCTCCTCCTTCAAGATCAGACTAGAGCGTCTATCATCAAGGAATAGGTTAGGAGATTTGAAGACAGAGATGGAATTAGAAGAGAGGGACAAAACGGAATTGAAAGTGGGTATGGGGGATGTCATAGCCAAAGCAGATTACTACCTTTTGAACGATGAGAGGCCGATAGATGATTTCAGAAGGGATATAAGAAGGGCCATAATTCGTTTTATTCAGTGATAGGATGGGATAGGTTGAACGGCCTTCCTCTGCCAAGGATGGCTTGTGGTATCTTCTCTTTGTTTTTGATAAGGAAAGCTTTGTCCTCTTTCTCATTCCTGAGCTCGTCAGGTAGCATATGAGGAATCTCTTCTATTATGGGATACCAACGGTCGCAGTTTTGGCATGTGATTATCCCATTGACTATTTGAATCTGGAGGCAACTTTTGCAATCGGGAGAGGCGCCTTCATTCTTAAGATCTACCATCTTTTTCCCATAGTAACTACAGTACTCGTCGCAGGATTTTATATTACTGTCAGATGAACTCATGTTAACTTCATTGAATACGATGAGTTGGAGTGGGAAACTCTTGCATATAGGGCATGCCAATAGATCCATCAAGCGGTACTTCAAGCTCGCTCGATATTTAATGAATGCAAATAGTTAATTAATGTATTGTTCAAGACATATTGGCTTGTTCAACGTGTTGGATTTACTTTTAGATACTGCAAAAGAGGTTCAGAGATGCATCAAACCCATTCTAGGATCGACCCTGGCTTCCGATATCGTTGGCAGGGGAGCGGGAGGAGATCTGACAAGAGGGATAGACAAACTGGCAGAAGATGTCATAATAAACTCTCTCAAAGATCGAGATATTTCATGCATAGTGGTAAGCGAGGAAGGTGGAGTAATGAAATTTGGAAGCAAGCCGGATGTCTATGTAGTAGTAGACAGCATAGACGGTACTACCAACGCCCTTAGAGGGATACCATTCTTCTGCACTTCTATAGCATTATCGAAGGGGGATAGGATTAAAGATATCAACGCGGGGGTTGTGCTGAACCTGTATGATGGCTCTACATTCTATGCCGAAAGAGGCAGAGGGGCCTATATGAATGATAAGAGGATAAAGACCTCTTATAGAGATTCACTTGAAGATGCAGTCATAGGCATCGACTTTAGCAAGGCGGAAGAGAGTAATGTGGTAAGACTAGTTCCTCTCTTCAAGAAGATCAGGCATATGAGGCATTTTGGAGCAAACGCTTTGGAGGTCTGCTATGTGGCATCAGGGTTTACAGATGCCTTTGTGGACATTAGAGGGATGTTAAGAGTCACAGACGTAGCTGCATCTTACATAATACTGAAAGAAGCTGGTGGCGAAATAGTAACACCCGAGGGCAATGAACTTGATTCTATCCTAGAGCCAACCCAAAGAGTATCTTTCGTAGCAGCATCTAGTTCGATAATTTGTGAAAAGATTTTAAAGACCATAGAGGTAGGAAGATAGATCTGTCACTTTCACTTCCTAGTTCCTTTACCGTCTGCCAACTTTGATTCCTCATTGGTCGTTTATATTTAGCTAAACCTTTCTTACATGATTAGACTAGGGAGTAGCTAACTTGTAAGACAAGAAAATGCTAGCTTTCGTCCCCCGAGGGATAGCCGTCGGACTGGCAGTTCTCTCCATCGTAGGAGGTGAGCTCGTTCCAACCAATAGTTATCGGTAAGATCGTAGGCCTGTTTGGTCGACGCCGTTCAGAGGCCACTGTGTGGGAAATGCTGGCCAAGCTGAAGAGCTTGGCACAGGTATGAGAAGACAAGGCGCTAGTCCGCACAAAAATGAAGGTCGTAAACCCCTTTCTTTTATTATCATAACGCTCTAAGCCCTTTGTGTTTTATGTGCTTTCTTGCTTATGTTCTTTGACGAAGCCGAGTTGCTATACATGAGACTCTCAAGCGGAATTCTCGTCATTGTGCTTACGATTGTTAAAGCTACTAGCTCTTTAGTGCGTGCTAGTGTGTGCATTTTCAAATAAAAAAAGGGGGTTCTTCTAAATTCGAGTCTAGATGAGAAACAATAACCCAATGCCTATCAATGAGAGCACTACAACTATTACCATGAAGATTATCACTGCGATTATAGCTATTGCTAATGCCATTATCCATCCGCAGTCAAAGAAGTGTTTGATCAGAAAGAGCCAGACTACGAACATTATAATTGAAGCAATCAAACCACCGATGAAGACTCCGATGACTGCACCTAGTACTATTCCAAGAACAACAATCCATATCGCATCAGTGAACTTTGCCTTTTGTTTTCCCACGAGTGCTCTTCCAGCTAGCCAAAGCATAGGCGCGACAATGATAGTTCCTACGATGATCTGAATTAGTAACGCGACATAGTCCATAGTTGTCCACCTTCAGTCACTTTGTAGGCATTTCCTCTTAAAGTTTGTGGCAGAGATCGCCACATAACTTGAATCCAAGTCCGGCCCTCGGCACTTCAATGGAGTTTTGGAATAAAACGGAGCTATCAGGTTGGTTCGATAAAGATGGGTTAGAGCTAATCCGCCAGACCCTGAAGGCGAGAGATTAGCCCTTGTCCCAAGTCTGGACGAAACAAACGCCCAGGAACTAAGGCAGTATATAATTCAAAAGAGGAACAAGCTCTCAAGGCCAGCGGGGATATACTAAGTTTCTTACAGGAAATTGAGCGTAAAAACTAAGATCAACTATATGTTTTGCCTTTTAGCTACCAAATCAAATACTTTCTCGGCGCAAGCATTTGGATCTAGCTCTTCTGTGTCAAGTATAAGTTCAGGCTTTAGAGGCTCCTCATAGGGAGCCCCCATACCTGGGACGGTAGACTTCCCTTCAAGAGCCCTTTTGTAGATGGCCTTAGGGGCTTGAAAGGTTTCTATGCGCTTACTCTCCCTCTTCATACAGACTTCCAGAGGGCAGTAGAGATAAATTTCCATGAAATTCTTTATTTCCTCTCTCAATCTATCTCTGTAACTCCTCCTATTCCCCGTTGCATCTATTATTACGTTTACCCCATTCTTAGTCAATAACTTCGTAATGTAATGAATCGCCCCATACACTATCTCCCTCTCCTCTTCGGTGTACTTTGGTTCGGGGGTTATCACCCTTCTTATTCCATCCGAAGATACCACTTGAGCGTTGACGCCATTATTCTTAAGTTTGTCACAGAGAATTCTTGCTACCGTCGACTTTCCTGACCCTGGTAGTCCTGTCAGCCATAAGCACCAGCCTTCCATAATGACACCTTCTTAAGCTATGTATGAGTTGATGCTCTTTAAGTCGAACCTATCTGTGCCCAACACATTGTTTATGAAGTTAAATATCTTGATGCGCACATCCTCTGTCAGATTTGGGTACCATACTGGAGATGCAATCACTAATCCTCTCCACGCGAAGAAAGGCTGAATTACCTCTAATATCTCATAATCGCCGGTCTTGTCTATGTAATTCTGCCAAAATCTTGAGAACAATCTCTCGAAATGCCCTTCGAGTTTGCCGTGAACTTGTAGCGAGTAGAATATGTAGTTTATGCTCATGGAAGAAAGATCGTCAGCAGGTTCCCCCCATTCCCCTCGGCTCCTGTCCAGGTTTGTAAAATCCGTGCCCTTTCTGAAGATTATGTTCCAAGGATGAAAATCCCCATGAACTTGTGAGAGTCTATGTGACCTTTTCTTTAAGGTGTATCTCCACTCTATGCACATCTTCTCCATCTTTTTTAGCCTCTTTTCATCTATATATGGCAAACCAGAAGGGTAGCTATCTATTAACCCCATAATACACTCTCCATGACCCAACAATTCTCTAGCTCTTCTTATGTAGAGTTGGGGCTCTGCCCTCTTTTTGGCATGTATCTTTACCAGATAATCCGATAGGGTCAAGCATCTTCTCACATCTAGTTCATTGGACTCATTGGTGGTCTTTATCCTATCCAGATCAAAGTGATACAGCTTGCCTTCCACCTTCTCCATCAAAATGAAGTATTCGATGCAATCTCCCAAAGACATTAATCTGCCTTCTTTTGTGAATGCACCTACGTCGTAAGATCGAACATGCTTTGGTAGCTTGTTAAATGTAGAGTGTTGCCATATTACAACCTGAGCCCTATCGGAGAAGTGTTCATGACCAAAGCCACCTCTCTTCAGAGTCTCTAGCACCAGACTCTTCTTCTTGCCTCTGACATCTATCTCAACAAGATAGGGCAGGCCATATCCAAATCCCTTAAGCCTCTTCTTTCGTATTTTATCCTTACAGAGCTCGCCCATATAGTTGATGGTAACTTTGTCTTTGAGGACAGATGATAAATACTCACGAAGTTCCTCAGTGTCTATTCTAATCAATTTCTTAAATGTTATTCTAGCATGAGGATATATATTTAATGACAACACTTGTGGCGCCGCCGGTCGGACTTGAACCGACGACCAACTGGTCCCTGCGCAGGTTAACAGCTTCAGCTTGCACTATCAGCTGCTCTACCGCGCTGAGCTACGGCGGCTAGCATTTGGCAAAGACTTATTCGTGGCTTTAAGTTTTTGCTTTCTATAAGGTTCCACAGTAGGGGTAAGGACAACCCCCGGAGTATTCGGGATCAGCACTAACGTACTCCAAGGTTTCGCCTTTTTCTACACCCAAGACTGAGCCTAGGTAAAGAACTTGCTCCTTCTTGCTCCCGTATCTGTACACAGTTATGCCCTTGCAACCCAACTTATAGGCTAAAAGATAGGCATCCCTTACATCCTCTACGGTAGAATCGTGGGGTAAGTTAATAGTTTTTGATACGGCGTTATCGGTATACTTTTGGAAGGCTGCCTGCATCCTAACATGCCATTCAGGCGTTATGTCCAACGCCGTTACGAATAACTTCTTTATATCCTCTGGAATTCCTT
>JACAEJ010000021.1 GCA_013388925.1 Nitrososphaerales archaeon | reverse complement strand
GGTATAAGCTCTATACTTCCCTTTTCCTTAGCCTTTATGTACTCTTCGATGGCCTCGACCTCGTCGTCTAAAGGCTCTTCTGCCCCGACGAGCCTTTCCTAAACAAGTTCCTCTAATCTTTCGACTTTTTCACGAACAAGCTTAACTTCTTTTAAGACTTCCTTAAGATCACTAGTGGGCATTTAAATCCTATTTGCTGAATATGAATAGAGGGATATAAGTGTTAAGATGAAAGTAAAAAATGTGTCAAGACTCTTACGGGTCTGGATGCTGTGGCTTCTCGCTTATCGTTCCTAGTTCTCCTACTATCGATCAAAGCCCGAGTTCTTCTAGAGACGAGTTTCAGACGATGGTGTAACTTTTATATCTGCTGTACATTCTATAAAATGTGTTGAATATGGGGACGATACAGATCGATGAGAAGGTCAAAGGGATGCTCTTCACCTTTGCGGCTGAGCTTCAGCAGAGATCGGGTAGAAGAGTCTCCCTCAGCGAAGCCATAAAACAGCTTCTAGAAATTCAGCATAAGGGTCAGAAGGATAGAGAAAGGATACTCTCCCTTTTTGGATGCTTACAAAGAGAAGAAAAGGCGCGAATTGTATTGAGAGAATTAAGGCGAGGTGAGGAGAGAAGGCTTGAATCGCTTGCAGGGAACTCTCACTCTTGATACGAGCGCGATAATCGAGTTCCTGATAGGCTCTCATCAAGGTGAAGCGGTCAGGGACTACTTTGCCAATCTCAAGTTTGATGAGAGAGCCAATTGTTCCCTCTATACCATCTCAGAAATCTTCTACGTAATGTGCAGGCTCAAAGGGGAGGATTTCGCTCACGAGAAGATAGACCATTTGTTGCTATCGAATATGATCTCTATTCATAACTCGATAGAATTGGCGATGAAGACAGGAGAGCTAAAGTGTGAGAGAACCGTATCTCTTGCCGACTGTAGCTCCATAGCAACAGCCATTATCACTAACACTAGAGTCGTCTTTACTAAAGAAGAAGAGTTGATGAGAGAGATAACCAAAAAGCCCTTCGAAGTAGAGATAATCTTTCTAGAAAAATAAAAAGGGAGTCCAGACTCTTACGGGTCTGGATGCTGTGGCTTCTCGCTTATCGTTCCCAATTCTTCTACTATCAGTGCTACTGGATGTATCTCTTCACTGAAGAAGTCTCCGCTGTCTATCACGTATGGGTTGACTGAGTTCGGTATGTCGTAGTATATCCTGATCACAAGCTCTGTGACACCCGGGTTCTCCTTCTGTAGGATCATGAGCAGGGGCATGAAGAACCACTTTGGCTCGTCATAGTCGTCTGGTACTATGAACCCTAGCAGCAGGTCGTTGCCAGCCCACCAGCCCCATGCATACTGGTGCAGCTTCGGCACCCACTTCTCTGTTCTTTCCTCAAAACCCGTGTATCCCAGGTCCCACGGGTCTAGAAGTCCGTTGTCGTTGACGTCGGTCCAGTCCAGTTGACCATTGCCATCGTCGAGGAATATCGGTATGGTGTTGAGGTTGAAGAAGAGCTTCGATGTCCATACTGTGTCGTCACCGCTGTAGCCGTACACGTAAAGGCCTACAGTCCCGTTTATGTCCTTGTGGGTCGATACTATCCCGATCCCTGATCCTTCAAGGCCTTCCTCTGCTGGGTCTACTACCGTGTTGAGCTGGTATGGCGGGTCTCTTGTCGGGCCGAGGAATGTTGCACCCCAGTCTGATGTCAGCAGGAAGTCGTTCTCACCGAAGTTGCTTCCCCTGTATATTGCCTGTCCGAACTCGTTGAAGTATTCTGTGACAGCGTTCGCAAGTGGACCGCCGACCGTTATTATGTTGGAGCTTGCTATCGGCCAGGTGCTCGACCAGTCGTCCTTCAGGGCAAGTCTGTGGTCTGTGGTTGAGTAGTAGTAGTCTGATCTTGCATAGCCGGTGCCGAACTTCCTCAAGAGGAATGGAACTGTTGCTCCGAACTGGGTGTCCTTTATGTCGAGGGATGGCTTCCATACGGGGATGTCCTTGATGGAGTCAAAGGCTTCTGTGATCATGCTGGATCCTACACTGTCGACAGCCCTTGAGTCCATGCCGACTGTCACCCACTCGTATGAGCCGCCGTAAGTGGAGTAGAGGACCTTGATCAGGGCACCCTCTGGTATGTCGACTGGGTCGCCGTCGGCGTCCTCGAAGTATATCCAGGCGTCGTTGAGGCCGGAGTAGGTGTATATCTTGTAGTCGACTCCTCTTGTGAGGAGGGTGAGTACTCCCGGCTCATCCTCGGGGTCCATCTCGACGAGGACTCTCTCTGCGAAGGTGCAGTAGGCACCCCATTCTCCTAGCTCGATGGGATCGTCGCCTACAACTCCATCGTCGTCATCGTACCAGTAGGCCTCGCTGTAGAATGGCAAGAAGTCTTCCATGCTTGTCATCTGGAGATGTATGAAGTCGTAGCCCCCATCTTCATCGTCCTCTGATAGTCCTAGGCCGAACTCCACAAATCTTGATGTGGCCTTCTCAGATGCCTTCTGAAGGTCCCAAGGCTTGAACTTCTCATAGAGCTGGTATGCTACTTCGTTGTCTATTATGTTCTCGTTGTAGTTGGGCACCCATGGTGATGGGCCGTTAAAGTTGTCGTCGAAGCCCCTTCCTACCCATGGTATCGATCTATTGTCTGGAGTGTTTGGCCAGTAGTAATCTTCGTAGGGGATGAAGTATCTTGGAGGATAGGGCTCCATCCTCTCTACTACCCCCCAGATTTCACTCCAAGGCCTTCCGTCGCCTAGGGGTTCAAGCCCTAAATCTTTGATACCCGTGAAGCTGAAGTTGCACCACTTGTACTGGAAGTCTGATGAATCTAGGACTGCATTGTTGTGGATGTCTGTGAGGCCGTATGTTGTTACTCCCCTGAACTGCTTGTCTACCTTGATAGGAGCCATGCTGTCGGGCTGCCATGGATACGATATCGTGAAGGCTGAATCGCTCAGCATGAAGTCCCACTCCCCTATCAGGTTGGGAGACTTGAAGGGCTCGTCCGGTCTGTCAATAGTGTGGGCGTCCTCTGTTGTCAGAGACTTCCACCACTGAGACATCCTCTGGCTGTCGACTGACCAGTCGGACAGTGATGGCCAGTAGGCTGCGAAGCCTACGTACTTCGGTGCTGCTCCTACTCCTTCAGATCCGATTATCTGGGCAACATCGAAGGTATCGCCACTGGCAGTGTCGGGCTCAGAGCCGTGCCTAGAGTAGTAGTTGGGGAAGATTGTTGTAGTCAGCTCGTAGGGATAGTCGTACACAGTTGCAAGGCCCTCGGTTATGTTCTCGTCGGGTCCTGCTGGCTGTGGCTTTGGTGTTGTTGGGAGTATGTAGTCGAAGGGTGGTTTCTGATTGCCCTCTGTGAAGAAGTGGACGTAGCTCTGGTATGTATCTGGCTTGCCGAGGTCCCACTCACCCCTGTTGCTGAACTGGATGAATAGGCCTGCGAACTCGTGGTAGACAGATGGGATGTAGCTTACGTTGCCTCCAGGTGCATGTCCCTCCTGGTAGCCTGGGCTGTCAGGATCAGAGAACCAGTCGCTAACGTTTGGATAGGTTGTAGCCACTGAGGAGTTGATCGTGCTTACTGGCTCTGTTGGGAACCAGTATGAGATTGGAATGGCGCCAAAGACTGCCTTTGTGGTTATGAGCTTCACGTCCTTGAAGAGGTTCACTTCCTTCTTGTCCTTGTTGAAGTCTATCGTGATGATTACTTGAACGAGGGGGACGTCTATGGCCGTATCAGGGCCGTCCAGCTGGATCCAGTCGGATATCGTGTTTACGAGCCTTGCAACGAACCTTCTCGGTCCGTCGTAGAGGACTTCGATATCCTCTGTTACCACGGTTCCGTTGGTCTTTCTACCACCGAACCCGTACAATGCTGGACTGCTGCCTATGTATAAGCCTCTGTCCCTTGGATCCTCGGCACTCTCTGATGGGGATGATCCTGGATATTCGTCGTCGACCCTTATCCAGCCGTTGCCGTAGTCAAGTAGGTCAGCGTGCATCGCTTCGGCCCATACGTTTCTCAAAAAGCCGGTTATTGTGCTCATGTATGTGATGTTTATGAGCCATCCTTCCTGCCATACCCTCTTCGGCATGGCTTCGGTGACGGATGGTCCTGCTGGAGGTGCGAATGGGTCTCTTTCGCCGCCATATTCGAGGCCTACGTTGTCGATGCTGTTGACCATTTCACCGAACTTTGAGAATCCGATATTCAAAGACTTGGCCGAGTATGGATATAATGTGTATTTGTCTGTGTCGAGAACTCCCTCGACGGTCATGTACCAGTCTGCTGAGTCTGCACCTGTTGGAACTCCGAATGCGCTTGTCATCAAAGGTACGCTTGCTGCGAGAAGCATAGATATTGTCAGAATTGACATTATACCTTTTGCGTAGCTGTTCATTAATGATCGTCGAAAGGCGTTGCTCAGAATTATATATAAGGGTTATGGAGCTAGAACATTTCTAGAAGGGTCAAATTTTGATCATAAAGTTCTTGCTCTTTTGCCTTTCAAAACTTCTAAAACTTACCATCAAGCATTATGGATGGGGGAGAGGATGGGGGCAACAGATATACACAAAAACTTTGGTTCGACATATCCAAAAGAAGGCACAAGGAGTCCAACTTTAAAGGAATATCCTGGTCATAGAAACCATGAGCTTGAGCAGATATCCTTAACTATTTGATGATTTCAACTAAAATCATGACCAAGGCTGAAGAATTATTGGATGACATTCACTCCCCATAATGATGGGCTTTGCCTTGGTCAGCTGAACGCACTAACACCTTCAGAATCAGTTGCAAGCAACTTAGTGTTGAATATCAAAGGAGAGTGGATGGAGCAATAATCCAATTGATGAGTAGCGATGATCCTAGAAATCTGGGCTACAGAAAGATAGGTAGATGGGAAGGTTCAAGTTCTACGAATAATATTGATGCCTATATGGAAGAGCTGGGCCAGGCAAATCATTATGGAGCACCTAACGGTCAATGCATTTATCCAATGATCATGTCCCAAAGAATTGTTTGATCCTCCCACGCACTACAATACCTATTTCTGAAGCCTTTTCAGTTATTTCCTGAGCGAGGATTGTTAGAATACTGGGTATGAAAAAGTTTAAATCATAAGTTGAACAATATCATTCCTAGTGGTTTAAATGAACGTGAGGAGAAGGATCGGACAGAAAGGGCAGATCGTGATCCCCAAGGTTGTACGAGAGTCGATGGGAATCAAGCCTGGTGATGAGATTGTGATGGAAGTCAGAGACAAAGAAGTCGTAATCAAGCCTGGAATGGATCCGGAGGAGTTCGTTGAAAGTTTTTGCTCAGTGACCGGGAGAAAGTTGACCAAGAAGATTGACTTGAAGAGGTTATTGGAGCAAGAGGTTGAGGAAAGATTTGCTTTACATTGACTCGAATGTGTTTGTCTATCCTCTTATCTACGACCCAGAGGCAGTAGGTGAAGCGAAAAAGTCCAAGGATTTCTTGTTGAAAATTGCTTTAGGAAAGGTTGAAGCTTACACAGCCTCGGTCACTTGGGACGAAGTTGTTTGGGTATTAAGAAAGGTTTTTGACCTCGAGCTTTCTGTAAAAGAGAGAAAGAAGTTTTTGAATTTTCCAAATTTGAGACTCTTAGGAGTCAAGAAGAGCACAGTCTTCAGAGCAGAGGAGCTTATGGAAAAGTATAGAATCAGACCTCGAGATGCCATTCATGCTGCAGTTGCCTTGGAAAACAAGATAACGACCATCGTGAGTTACGATAAAGATTTCGATGATATGAATGAAGTGAAGAGGATTGAACCATAGCATTTCCTAAAATTATGGAAAATTGGAGTTCAACATAATAAAACTCATTGTAGAAAAATAGGGTCAGACTTAAGTTGCAACTCAAAGCTGACTCAGTAGATCTCTCACATCGTGTTCTAGCTCGTTGATGGCGAACAGAGTTGGCTTCTAATAAGTCAATATATTTAATAATCGATTCAATCATCTACTATCCAGCCTTGCAGACCATGAAGTACCACGTTGTTTTAAAGCTTCAGGAAGGAGGATACGTTGTCAAATGCATAGAACTCCCAGGGTGCATGAGCGAAGGCAAGACAAAGGAAGAGGCGTTGAAGAACATCAAAGAGGCTATAGAAGGCTATCTAGAAGCATTCCCGGAAGAGAAGTCAAAGACAAAGAGAGAAGTGATCGAAGTTTCCGTCTAAGAAGCTTCCATCGCTATCTTGGCGTGAGGTTATCAAAGTACTAAACAAGGCCGGCTTCAAAGTTGTGCATCAGAAAGGAAGTCATATCTACTTAGCAGATCAAAACAAAAGGCATAAGTTATCAGTTCCAAGGCACGATCCTATTGGTAAAGGATTGCTCATGGAGATAATAGCTGAAGCTGGATTGACTAGAGAAGAGTTCCTTGAGCTATTAGAGAAGGTCTGAGGATCGAGGTTGAGCTTGCAGAGCTTAGGGCAAAGTAGGCGTATGGATAAGCACATCAGATGATTCCTGATTCTCAGTAGTCCCCAACCTTGACCAATGCCAGCTCTCTCTTGAGCTTCCTGAATGCCTTTTCTATTCGCTTCAAATAACCATCATCGTAGAGGATTATTCCTTCCTCAAGGGCATCCAAGGCTGTCGGATGCCTCTTCTTGAGCATCTTCTTGAATTCTTTGGTGGAGTTCTTAAGCCCACAAATATCTTATGATGTAGTTGATCCCCTTCTTATCTAATTGCTCTGTCATGGTCTTCACGTTCTCCATGGGAACCATCGCTACGCCCCTTCCAACTTTGTACCCTCCCAGCTCCTGTATAAGTCCATCATACCTATACCTGCCCTTATGCCTGCCCTCCATTTTTTGGGTGAAGATGACCCTTTCCTTTGGGCTCAGGTTTGCTGTGCTGTAGGTTACAAGAGCATATGGTCTATGCATTGTGGTGAGCAGCTTCTTTACGTCTTCGTCTGCATAGTATATTTTTCCATCCCTTAAAACAGACTCTAGGAGTGAGGAGCCTTTTAACTCGTCGAAGGTCAAGCCTATGACTTGGAAGAATAGGTCAGTCTTAGCTGTTGTTTTGTAGATCTCTCCTAGGCCTTTTTTAAGCCCTTTTTTGCCTTTGAAGACGACAAGAAGGTCGATGTCGCTTCCTTCGTCATAATCCCCCCTCGAAAAGCTGCCGAAGAGGACGATGCCTATGACTCCCTCTACTTCCTTCATCTCATTAACAACATGCTCTATTTCTTCATAGACCCCTGATTGCAATCTTCTCTCTCCTACTCAGTTCGGTCAAACACTTCTTGAGGATGACCAGAGCCTGTTTGGCTCTTTCGCCGTTCAACCCTCCATATCCTAGGGCACCGTAGATGCCCCAAAGCTGGTCCCACATATCCAATAGGTCTGGATGATGAATCTTCATCCAATTGCGACGATTCTTATGGGCGGTTCTTGGGTGTTCGTGGAAGTGCAACCCCTCTTCAGAGGCGGATGCTTCTATCATCTGCTCCAGAGCTCTTAAAGAGAGGAATCCTACGTTAGAGAACCTTTTGTTCTTTAGCTCCTCCTGAGCACCTTTTAGGTGCTCTTCAGTGATGTTCGCATGGCGTATCTTGTCGTTCACGATTTGTTAATTATTAACAAAATTTATAAACTTTCTGGCCAAGGTTTATAGTCGTGGTTCATATCAACGAATGATCTTTGCCATGTATGGCCCTTCTTCAGTATAGCCGAGCCTTTTGTAGTACTCTTTTGTGCCTATTGCACTCATGACGATCATCTTCCTGGCATCGAAATCCTCCCTAGCCAGTCTTTCAGCCTCCTTCATCAATCTTGCCCCATAGCCTCTATGCTGATAGCCATCGTCGTACCTCTTACCAATGGGTACTGTAGTCCCGTATACATGAAGCTCTCTGACAAGGCATGTCTGTGAATCAATCTCTTTCCTATGGGCTCTCTCAGATGGATACCTAAGTCTCAAGAACCCTATCAGAGCATCGTTTATTCCATCTTCATAGGACAGGAATGTCTCTATCCCACCAGAAGCCTCATAGGTCTGCTTTGTCAGTTCTATATCCTCGGGCTTCACACAAATTCCATACTTCAACTGCTTTAGGCCTACCTCACGGCACCTTATGCACTGGCACTTTTCACCCATCTTTGACAGCTTTCTTTGGACCAGCTCTCTCAGGTTGCTCTTCTTCATGCCCGCTACTATCAGCCTTGCTGGTATATCCCTCTGAATCCTCATGATCCTCACCCATCTTGGCACAATGGATTTTATCCTTGCCAGAAGATCTATCATAATATCATCATCATAGGGCTTATACTTACCATTTAGGTACCATTTATAGAGCTCAGAAGATTCTACTACTAGGGTTGGATAGATCTTCAGCATGTCTGGCTTGAAATCAGGATCGTTGAATAGCCGATAGAAGTCATCGAAGTCCCTTTCTGGGCTCGAGCCCGGCAACCCTGGCATCATGTGGGCAACCACCTTAAGAGAGGAGTCTTTTGCAGTCCTAAAGGCATCTGCTACATCCTTCACGCTATGGCCCCTCTTGACGAGATCATAGATGCTGTCGTCAAGAGTCTGAACTCCTATCTCTACTCTCGTAACCCCATAATCGAGCATAAGATCGATATGCTCCTCCCTACAAAAGTCTGGCCTGGTCTCTACAGTCATGCCAACATTCCTTATTTTTGAGACCTCTGCTCTTCTCTTGGCATCTTCCATATCCTTTGACTCGATGCCACTCATTGCGTCGTAGCAGCCCTTGACGAACCCCTCCTGGTACTCTTTGGGCTGGCAAAGGAAGGTCCCACCCATGATTATCATCTCAGCCTTCTCCACATCATGGCCTATGGCCTTTAACTGATCTAGCCTCGCAGATACCTGCTTGAAGGCATCAAAATCGTTCTGTTTACCTCTCAGAGCTGCTGGCTCCTCTCCAGTATAGCTCTGGGGGGTCGAGTATCTGTAACCGCCTGGGCAGTAGATGCATGCACCGTGGGGGCATGGATAGGGCCTACTCATGACAGCTATCACTGCTATCCCAGATGCCGTTCGAACGGGCTTTACTCTAAGGGCCTTCTTGAATCTCTCCCTCTCCTCCCCATTTAAGCATGATAAGACCATGCTCTTGCTGGGCAAAGATCCTAACCCATACTTTTCACAGATAGAATTTGAGATTCTCATGAGTTCTTTATCGCTGAACCCCCTTGTGACGATTAACTTGGCCATCTCTTAACAAGCCTTTTTCATAGCCTCATTATGCATTGAATCTTGCATCTAATCCGACCTTGATAGATAGTCTTGAAGCAGACTGCCAGCCTTCTTCATAGATGCTTGGTACTCTCCCTTAAGCCTATCCCTTATCTCATTTACACTCTTGGAGCTTATCACAGCATTCAGAACAAAGAGAAAGGCCTTTTCTGCCTCCTTTCCATAGTCCTCATGGACTTCCAGAGTTATGTAAGATGCATGCTCTTTGAACTTATTCTTTATCCATGGTGGCGGTCCACCGTGCAGTACCTGATCTTCCATCGGTAGGTCTTCTCGATAAGGAACCATTCTTGGCACCCCTTTCTTATTCATTCTATCTTTGTCTATCAGGCTCTTGTAACCCTCGGAGTTGAAGGCGTGTAACTCTACCACCACATCGGGTTTATATCGCTCGAGGACAGAGCGATGCATCCTTCCTGTAGGGCTCCTCGTGTAATTCTTATCTAGAGTACTTATGTAACCCCTTCTGGAGATATTCAAATTGGGAATTATGACGACTTTACCTTCTGAAGGATTTGGCGCGATCTTCTCCAAGATCTTCTTGCTTACTCTACCTTCATTACCGTGCACTCCACCCAGTATCAGCCTTGTAATCCCTTCTTTGCCTGATTCATACTCCCTTACCTCCAACTCCTATCGTAGATATCTTGGCGTAAGGGCATATTTATCCCTGCTAGGTTTTTCTTAGGAGCTGATTTTTCGACCGTTCGATAAAGCTTATTTCTTATTGCCATATCTCTTAGAAGTATGAGCGAGTTAGCGGGCTACAAAGGCTCTTCGTTGGTTCTATTAAAGAAATCAGGTGTATCGATAGGAGATCAGATAGAGATCACAACCCCGAAGATGAAGTACAATGGAATACTGATGCCAAGGTACGAATATGCTGATGATCTGCACATAGTGATAAAGCTCCCCAACGGCTATAACGTAGGAGTCGATGTAGGGAGCGTTCATTCTATCAAAAGAGTATCCGAAGGCATCAAGCCCCACTTTGCCCCGCCATTAACACCACCTATCAACCCCAAACTGCCAAGGGTATCGATAGTGAGCACTGGAGGGACAATAGCTAGCAGGGTCGATTACAGGAGTGGGGCGGTCCATCCGGCATTGTCAGCATCAGAACTTTACTCTGTCGTTCCTGAGCTATCTCATTATGCTCTCATTGATGCAGAAGTGCTCTTCAGTATATACAGCGAAAACATGAAAGCTGAGTACTGGAGTGCCATAGCATCGAAGGTTGCTGAGAAGGTCAGGGATGGCTATCAGGGCATAGTTATAACCCATGGCACAGATACTATGGGCTATACCTCTGCCGCCCTTAGCTTTGCCCTTGCCAATGTGCCAGTGCCAGTAGTACTCGTAGGCTCACAAAGGTCATCGGATAGACCTTCTTCAGATGCAGCGTCAAATCTGATAGGTGCTGTCATTGTAGCCTGCAAGGCTCCATTTTCAGGAGTTTATGTTGTAATGCACTCTGACATGAGCGACGATTCTCTGGCTGTTCACCTTGGAACAAAGGTAAGGAAGAATCACACGAGTAGGAGAGATGCCTTTGAGTCTGTCAACACAGCTCCTGTAGCTTATATTAAAGGAAAAGAAATCGAGAAGATAAAGCCCAACCTTCCCCCTAGGAGGGAGGACAAAGAATTTGTTCTAAAGCCTAACTTCGACACTAGAGTAGCTTTGCTGAAGTTCTATCCCAGCTTTGATCCCGAGATCATAGGCTACCTTGTCGATAAAGGTTACAGAGGCATAGTCTTAGAAGGAACGGGCTTGGGACACGTGGGCAGTTATTGTTATGGGAGGTTGAAGGAAGCCACAGATAGAGGGTTGATAGTGGCCATGACGTCTCAGTGTATCTGGGGGAGGGTAAGGATGACCGTCTATGACACAGGACGGGACCTATTGAATATAGGGATCATACCCCTTGATGATATGCCATCAGAGACCGCCTTGGTGAAGATGATGTGGGCTTTGGGCAATGCTGATGGAATAGAAGAGGCAAAGGAACTGATGATAAGGAATTTGGTGGGCGAGACAAACTACAGATCGGACATAGAGAGGAGACCTATCTAATAGTGGGGAAGAAGCTTGATAGACTATAGAAAGATGGGCTTGAAAGTAGGCTTGGAGATTCACCAGCAACTGTCTACAAAGCACAAGCTCTTCTGCCAATGTGAAAGGTTTCAATCCGATGAATTTGATACCCATTTCGATAGGAGGTTAAGGCCGACCCAGAGCGAACTGGGCGTAATAGACCCTGCAGCCATGTTCGAATTCAAGAAGGGCAAGATAATAAAGTACCATGCCAATCGTGAGAGCTCCTGCTTAGTCGAGGCCGACGAGGAGCCACCTCACGATCTCAACATGGAGGCAGCAGAGTCGGCGTTGATAGTGGCCATGGCTTTGAAGGCTAGCATAGTGGACGAATTGCACACCATGAGGAAGATAGTCATAGACGGCTCCAACACGACTGGATTTCAGAGGACTATAATAGTAGCTCTTGGAGGATTCCTAAAGACAAAGGATAGGGAGACACCAGTCCAGACCATATGCCTTGAAGAGGACGCCGCAAGACTTGCTGCGGATCATGAGAACTATCGTGAATACTGCTTGGATAGACTTTGTGTGCCATTGGTGGAGATAGCCCTCTCTCCTGTGGAAGGACCCCCCGAAGAGATCCAAGACATAGCCCTTTCGTTGGGGAGGCTCCTAAGGGCCACTCGGAGAGTGGCAAGAGGTCTGGGTACGATAAGGCAGGATATCAACGTATCCATAAGAGGAGGGAGGGTGGTGGAGGTAAAGGGGATTCAGAAGCTCGATTTGATATCGAAGGTGGTGGAGTTTGAAGCAACAAGGCAATCGGGCCTGATGGAGATAAAGAGCGAATTGGAGAAGAGAGGGGCAAAGGCAGAGGGCGTGGGACTGCCTCTAGACGTTACGAAGGTCTTCGAGGAAACAGAGTGTGAGTTGGTAAAGAAGGCCATAGAAAGAGGTGGCATAGTCGTTGCCGTAAGGCTGAAGAACTTTTCGGGCCTACTGGGCTATGAGCCCTACCCTGACATAAGGCTGGGCAGAGAGATGGCCGAGATCGTGCGCTTCTACGGTCTTGGCGGCATATTTCACTCGGACGAGCTTCCCGGCTATGGCATAACGATAAAGGAGATGAAGAGTGTGAAGAGATCTTTAGAAATGTCTGATGTAGATGCCTTTGTACTCTTGGCAGGACCGAAGGATAGCATTTTTGATGCTGCCATGGCTATAGTCGAGAGAGCTAGAGATGCCATTCAGGGAGTGCCTTATGAGACCCGTGGCCCCACTCCCGATGGAAAGACGAGGTTCATAAGGCCTAGGCCCGGACCCGCAAGGATGTACCCAGAGACAGATATCCCCCCTATTCCCATCACAGAAGAGCTCTTGTCAAGGCTCAAGAAAGAGGTTCCTAAACCTTGGGAAGCTCAGATAGAGGAATACAGCTCAAGGTATGGTTTGAGTCGCAAGCTGGCGTTACAGGTCTTCGACTCGGAGTACTCAGAACTCTTTGAAGAGATGGCTTTGAAGACAAAGGTTCAGCCGAGTCTTATAGCGGCAACTCTGACCGAGACCCTCGTAGGCCTTTCGAGGGCTGGTTTGAGAATAGACCGTCTTGATGGGAAGGACTTGGGAGAGCTCTTCATCAGCCTAGACAAAGGGAGGATATCTAAAGAGGCCATACCCCAGATCCTAGAAGTAATTTTGAGGGAGGGAGTTGAATTAGAGGATGCCATAAAAAAGACGGGGATAGTGACCATCTCGGAAGAGGAGCTGTTTCAGATAGTAGAAAGGATAGTCAAAGAAAACAGGAACCTGATCAAAGAGAAGGGAGGCAGAGCCTTCAGCATCCTCATGGGAAGAATCATGAAAATCGTGAGGGGTAGTGTGGATGGCGCAAAGGTTGGATTGGTCTTGAAAAAGAGAATTGAAAACGAAATGAAGGAGTAAAGCATCACGCACATCGGTAAAGGTAATAAGCAAGTTTTCATATTAATTTTCACATGTCTGAAAGCGTCGTGAAGATCAAGGTTAGACTGGGTGCAAACGAAGCTGAAATAGAAGCACCCATTTCAGCCATTAAGGAGGCCATTCACCTGATCCCTGAACTGGTCCAGCACCTGCCTCAGAGTACCTCTCAGCCTTTAAGGACCAAGTTAGAAGCAGTTAGAGAGGCTCCTCCCAAGGAAGAAGTCTTGGCAGAAGGAAAGCCTAGGATAGTACCCGAGATAAGGGTCGAGAAGGATGATTCCCTCCCAGACGTGATCACGAAGTTCTTCAAGGATGAGTGGGGGAAGCATCCTCGCAAGCTCAATGATGTCAAGGACGCACTGGAGTCCTATGGCCTGATCTACCCCAAACAGTCGGTGGCCGTGGCGCTCTTAAGGCTGGCCAAAGACGGAAAGTTGAGGAGGTTCAAGGACGAGAGCGGAGAGTTTGTCTACACATCCTCTACAAGCCTTGTAACAACTACTTCACCAATTCCACCCGAAAACGTTAATTCCAATGAAGGCTATGGCATGACAGAAGAGGTTGGTGTGGTAGGATGAACCAAGAGCAGAAGAGCCTTAGCGTAATAATTAGTTATGGTGAACTAAAGGCGGAGTTTAGCGGCGATCCGAACTATGTACTGACATCTGTAAACGAATTTTTGACTAAACATGTACCGTCCATAGACTTGGCATTGAAAGTTACCGTCAACTATTCACTGAATGACCTAGTTAAAATGTTTGCAGACTATGTGAAGATCACGCCAGAGGGTCCGAGGGTATGGATGGGAGAGAGGAAGTTGAGCGACAAGGACATTTTGGGGTTACAACTTGTGGCAACCAAGATAAACCACGAGATGAACAAGGCTCCAAAGCAGTCCCTCACTTTGTCAGAGATGAGATCTGCTACAGGCCTGAATCCGAAATCGATAAGCTCAAGGATGAGCGAGATGTCGAAGTGGGGCTACGTGGAAAAAGAGACCGATGATGAAGGCGTGCGCTACAAGATAACTACTCAGGGGATAAACTGGCTGAGCCAAGTACTCTCAAAGAAGGCAGGGAAGGCATAATCTGGGTCTGGTTTTCAAGAAGTCTCCCATAATGTTCTAATGCCAGCATTATATACAGCCAAGAGATAGTGGATCTGGTCTAGGTTGGGTTTCGAAGACGAGGAGCACAAAGGATGAGTATTGGAGCGAGAGCTTACACTATAACAGTAATTGTATTAGTGGTAAGCACAGCCCTTGGATTCTATCTCTATCCAAAGTCCCTTTTGATATATGACGGTTTTGAGGACTGTCTTTGTGAATGGGCCAAAGGCGCCCATGCCCCTCAAGATCCAAATAATCTTGGCAATGAGGTCTTTTGGGATATCTTTAGAACGGCATCTGTAGCCCACTCTGGAATTTACTCATTGAATCTATCCATAGATGGAAGGCAGGACGATGGGACGATATGGATAGAGAGAAGAGTGCCCGTGAATCCCAATTCCAATATCCGAGTGAAGGTCTTCTTCTGGTTATATAGCGAGTTTGAGAGCCAGGCAAATACCATCGCTGGTGTTGTTGCCTATATAGGGATGGATGAGCCCAAGGTGGAGGAGGATTTCCAACGCTTGGGAACAGCGAACCAAGTCTCTGGCTGGAAAGAGTATTACTATTCAAAGAGCTTGAACACGGGCGCAGGCGATGAGGTATGGATATCCTTCGGGATCACGGTGTTATGGGAGACTTACATGAGCTACGCCATTGATGATGTCAGAATCATAGTAAACTGAGTTGATGCGGCTTATTCTCGTAATTATATTTCTTCTCTAATTCAGTATTGTCAGAAGTCTCAGGATGAGTCTACTGATTCTTGCTGCTCCTCTGATGGTACCTTTTATCCTTGGTTTGCTATTTGCCTCTAACCTAATTACAGTGGCAGAAGTGTCAGGAAATAGGTTTATAAGGTTATTCTAATATACTAATAGACTGATAGATATGGCAGAAAGACTCTCTATGATAGTATTCTCGGGAACTGTAGACAAGCTGTATCCTGTAAGTATTCTTGCATCTGGTGCAGTGGCTATGGGCATGGATGTGGACATCTTTCTGACGTTCTGGGGCCTAAATGCATTCTTTAAGGATACAGTAAAGACGAATACAAGAATGAGCAAGGACTTCGAGGATATGGCATCCCTGGTGATGCAGGTCATGAAGGAGAAGAAGGTTCCATCTTGGTATGATACCCTTAAGACAGCCAAAGAGCTCGGCAACGTGAAGATTCATGCGTGCTCCATGACATTAGACCTTCTAGACATAAAGAAGGAGTCTCTCGATGATATAGTCGACGATGTGATGGGAGTTGGAGAGTTCATAGAGACAGCGAGGGATTCGAAGATAACCCTGTTTATATAAGGGGTGAAGAGGCATGAGCGAAGAACCGAAGGTTGATAGGCTGATAGACGCTAGAAACACCTTCTGCCCAGGACCCCTAATGGAGCTAATACGGGCCATAAGGGAAGCCAAGGTTGGAGAAGTCATAGGAGTGTTATCATCCGATACGGGGTCTAAGAGAGATATCC
>JACAEJ010000002.1 GCA_013388925.1 Nitrososphaerales archaeon | reverse complement strand
GTGCTCGACTCCTGTAGTAATGTAAACAGCATAATCTAGACCCCCTCTGAACTGGTTCCACCATAGAACATGGTGCTTTGATATTCCTCCTCCTATCATCAAGGCACCAGTGGATCTTGCATCGAATACCATATTGGATAGAGATTCTTCGTCTTTTAGCAAATCTATCTTAAAGTCCCTGTGAGTCTGTGAAAAAAGCCATACCTGGCTCCCAACAGCGCCATCGGTCAGACCTGGTACGATCACGGGTATTCCATTCTTATAAGCCCAGTAGAGAATGGAGCGTTCGTCCTTTACATATTCGCCCATCCTGTTGCACAACTCAATCGATGATATCTCCCTTAACCCTTTATCATAAAGTTCCTTGAAGAAGGGCTGAAGCCTCTTCTCAAGAAGGGGTCCGTAGACTTCACGAGGTACTATAATGCTTCCAAGTCTATGAAAGCCCTCTCTGAAGAGCCTTCTATCATCCAGATCGAAACTCCCTTCATAGTAATCACCCCACGAGCGAGCCAGGTCGTGATCAAGAGTCCCACAGGTCGTTACTATTGCATCGAAGAGCTTGAATCTTACAACCTCTCTTAATACTCCTCTCAACCCTGTAGCCACTATGGCCGCTGGAAAGCTCAAGAACTTCACGCACGATTTGTTGTTTATCATTTCTGAGAGCATATCCACCCCTTCTGCAAGGCTTCTTCCCACGAAACCCCCTGCCTTCATCATTTCGTCCACTATCGAACTTACGGAGAAGGGCTTCTTGAGCTCTATGTCTCTAACGGGCTTCAAATTTGATGTCTTCATAAACAGCTTACCCTCCCAACGACTCTTCTATCATCTGCCTTGGGATTCCTTTCCTCTCCATTTCATCTCTAATTTCGGAGTCTGCCAAGCCTTCCTCCTTTAGCCTTTTGAAGAGGTCTGTAACAGTCTCTTTGACCTCCCATGGGTAGATTACCCATGCCTTTGTCTCTTCAAAAAAGTACTCGGGCTTGACTATGGACCAAGGCTTGTAGTGAAGCGTACAGACCTTTATCTCCTTTGCACCCTTACTTCGAACGTAGTTCTTCACCAGCTCCAGACTGTGCCCAAGGTCTGCAACATCATCTACTATCAGAACCTTCTTCTCATTCAGTTTTGAAAAGACGGGTTGGGTTATCATAGGTTTGTCATTCGTTTCTTTGACCCCGCAATAGTATTCGACCCTTATTATTTCACTCTTAACGCCAAGCCTATCCGATAAAATAGACACAGGTATTAGACCACCCCTCGATATACCTAAGAGGATGTCGGGCTTGAATCCGCTCTTCTTTATCGCCCGCGCAAGCTTGGATAGCATCTTATCTATATCGTTCAAACTCGGTGTAATGAACTCAGTAATATCCACTCAGACTACCCGCAAATATTATTTTGAACTCTGAAATTTAAGCATTAAATCAGTATATCCCTGCGGCCCTCGTTCTTTTGCTGGCGCGTTGGGCTATTTCCTACCCCAATCCTTGAACGTCCAGTTATCCATGGTCGGGATCATAGCTAATCTTTCTCCTTTAACAACTGGCGGATTAGTTATAACCCCTCTGCGTCAAAGAACCCACACATTTCTGCACTTCTCAAAAAGTCCACTTTTCTCTACTCTTCGATAGAACTTGGTATCGGTTGGGTTGATAGGCACTCTATGGCTGGCATGAAGGCTGATTAAGTAGAGAAAAATACGGAATTAGAAAAATACAACCTAAGATTTTTCTTGACTTATTTGATTAATCTTTCAGCTGAATTTTATACCAGATGATAATCAATAAATCTTTTAAAATGGCTTTACAATAATATGGACTTGATGAGGAATACAATGAGAATAAAGGACTTTTCCTTAGTGATGTTTTTTGCGGTGGTATTCTTTGTTTCAAATTTAGCGATTTCAACCACTTGGGCTCACTGTGACGATGTGATTGCATATGGCTTTAACGAAGACCAAAATGTCGAGATTAAGTTCACTGGAATTACAATCGAATACCATGAAGCTTCCGGCATTGGTGGGGCCTCTTATTGGATTGTGAATGTGGACAAGATAATTAGTGGGCCGCAACCATGGAGCAATCAAGTGGATGTGATCACTAAGCAAGCCCTTGCTCCACCTTGGGGAAGTGTTGACCCAGACATTGAAGAGGGGGATAAAGTAGAAGTCTACGGAAAATACCTCCAATGGTTGGTGAATCCAGAGAGGGATAGTATAACTTTAAACGGATCTGAAGATTATTACATTAAAGTATCCTCTATTGATTCTGGAAGTCTATTTGGATTTTATGGAATTACTATAGCTTTGACAGGTACAGCAGTTGCAGCTGTGATTATAATCACTGTACATTTTATCTTTAGAAATAGAGAAGATCACAAGTAATAGAAAAACTTGGATAATTTTAAACGTTTAAAAATATGGTGAGAGAGCCATGGTCCTCCCCTCTCTAGGACTGGAGAGCTTTAATGCTCAGAAATCCGAGGCACAATATTATTTAGGAAGAAATAAGTAAGCTTTACTAGCGTAGGCAGATGAATTCTCAAGCCGATACAATCCTACACGGGAATCTTGTCAATGTCTACACAGGCACTATATCAGAATCTTATGTAGGAATAAAGGGCAAGATGGTCACATACTTGGGCAAAAATCTTATACCATCAAGAGAGCGAATGGAGCTAGGCTCAAGGTACATTCTGCCAGGATATATCGATGCCCACATACACATAGAGAGTTCCATGATGGTACCGAGCCAGTATGCAAGGGTCGTTGTTCCGAGGGGGACCACTTGTGTAATAGCAGACCCTCACGAGATAGCCAACGTCAAAGGCATAGATGGCATAAAATTCATGATCAGAGATTCTAAAAGAACCCCCTTAAGGGTCTACGTCGTCATACCCTCTTGCGTTCCAGCTACTCACCTTGAAACCTCTGGGTCCAGTATTGGGGTAGATGAGATCAAGAAGCTTAGAAGACTGGACAGAGTAATAGGCTTGGGAGAGTTCATGGACTTCCCAGGCGTGATAGCTGGTAGAAAGGAGGATATTGAGAAGATTCGAGCTTGCCAAAAAATTCCCATTGATGGCCATGCTCCTGGACTAAGAGGCCTTGATCTTTGCGCCTACATTTCAGCGGGTATCTTTTCTGATCATGAGTCCACGACAAAAGAAGAAGCTCTTGAAAAGCTGTCTCTTGGGATGTGGATAATGATAAGAGAGGGCTCTGCGTCAAGAAACCTCAAAGACCTGATAGGAATCGTATCGAAGGAGAATTCAAGGCGTTTCATGCTTGTGATAGACGATAAGCATGTCGCAGACCTAATTGCTGAGGGCGATTTAGACTACAGCCTGAGAAAGGCTGTCGGCGAGGGGTTGGATCCAGTAGATGCCATCAGAATGGTTACGCTGAACCCTGCGGAGTACTATGGTCTTAGGAAACTAGGAGGTGTGTCTCCAGGCAAGTCCGCCGATCTTGTAGTGGTGAACAACCTGAAGGACTTCGTTGCGGAATTGGTCATGGTTGATGGTAAGATAGTTGCAAAGGATGGGCAATATTTGCCAGAAGTTAGAGAGTCTTTTGACGATAGGTCTATCTTCAAGACAATGAATTTGGGAGAAGTTGCTCCAGAAGATATTGCTATAAAATATGATGGAAGAGAAAGAGTCGTTACCATAAGGGTTATTGGAGTTGTTGGGGGTCAGATATACACAAAAGAACTGAGGCAAGATTTGGAGGTCAAAGACGGAATGCTTGCATCAGACATAGATCACGATGTATTGAAGATATGCGTTGTGGAGAGGCACAAGAGAAGTGGAAGGATAGGGAAGGGCTTTGTAAAGGGCTTTGGGATAAAGGAAGGTACCATAGCTTCAAGCATAGCTCACGACTCTCACAACATAGTTGTTGTTGGTACCAATGATAAAGATATGTGTATAGCCGTAAATAGATTGAGGAAGATGGGTGGCGGGATCGTTGCTGTCAATAGTGAGAAGATTCTTGGCGAGCTACCCCTTCCTGTGGCTGGCCTTATGTCCACATGGAAGGCTGAAAACATCGTTGAAAACTTGAAGAAACTTCATGAAGAAGTGGACAGACTCGGGTGCAACCTTGAAGCACCCTACATGACCATTTCCTTTCTGTCGCTTCCTGTGATTCCAGAACTGAAGATAACGGATTATGGACTTGTTGATGTGGGCAAGTTCGATTTTGTAGACCTTATAGTAAGCTAAGCAATGCATTTAAAAGATTGATTAGGCGATCTTGTGACCACATTCGGGGCAGAACTTGGCATCTGATGGTATCTGCTTTCCGCAGTTCGGGCAGTATTTCTGGGGCGATGGCTTTGAAGTTATCGCGCTTCCACAGTTTGGACAGAACTTCGATGTTGTAGGAACCTGAGTGCTGCAACTTGGACAGACCAACAACGCTACAGCTGGCATTGCTGGCGCGGGGGCTGTTGCAGGTTGGGTCATCTGAGGTATCAAGACCATTCCCGTGCCGATGGCTGCCCCTCCTCCTGGCGATTTTGCCATCTCCTTGCCAACCTCTCTCAAAGTTTCCATCCTCAAAACCTCCGATGTGGGTGTTGCCGTCTTCAGCCAGAACAGTCTATCCCTGAACTCTGGAGTCGTATCTATACCCTCAAACTTCAAATCGATAAGATCGGTTCCAAACCTCTTCAGAGCCTCTCCGATCTTCGTCTTTACTATAGTCGATGTTTCATCGAGCTTTGTGAAGACCGTGGCAAGGTCGTATCTCGACAGCTCATCGATGACCTGCTCATTTATGAAACCCTTTAGAAACTCGTTGACCTCTGGTGTTGTATATGCACCCTTCCCTCCTACGACTTCATTCACAAATAGGTTTGGATCAGCTACCCTGAACCAGAAAGACCCATGGACGAGAAGTGGTGCCAGCTCTGTAGTCTGAGCTCTGGCTCCCCATTTCCCTGCAAACTGCTTTCTGGCTACGAATATTACTGTTGCCTTGAAGGGTGTCTCTCCGTAGAAGAGTCTGAAAGCGCTTGTCAACAGTGGCACGTTGGCTGTTGTAATAGTGTGTCTCCCGGGTCCGAATATGTCGTAGGCCTTACCATCCCTGAGGAAGACAGCAGCTTCATATTCATGAACTATCAACTGCGCTCCCCAAGAAACCTCTTCCACTGGGTACTTCCAGACTATGTCTTCAGCACCAACAGTCTTCCATTCGATGACCTGAGGCATTCCTCTCTACCTTTTAGACCCTAGGATGACTTCCCTTCTTTGGTTATATATCTTTTCAAAAGAGTCTACACTCTTGTGAAGTTCGAGAATACTTGTCCTTGCTTTATCAAACCTATCGGCAAGGGTTTCGTCTTTCAATTTGGAAGCAGACCCTCTTATCTCTTCGACCATCTCAAGTAGCGATGAATCGAACTTTATCATCCTGTCCAAGTCTTGCTCACGAACCTTTACTACGTTAAAGAAGCCTGCGTAGCCGTACTCGGCATGATCTATCCTTGAAGACATCCTATCGAACTTGGCTATGAGCCTATCCGTGTCGTCCCATGCTTCTGTAACACGAGCTTCGACGAGCTTCCTATAGACCTCCTTCAGGTCGTTCCTTATTTCCAACAAAGCTTTGTAGACCTTCTCCCTCAGAAGTTTGTCGGACTCTCTCCTCAGCTCCTTTTCCTTGTAGCCTCTGAAACCGGGTATGAAAAGCATCATCTTCTCTAATAACGCCGTATCAGACTTGGCCTTCTCGTACCCTTCGAACTTTTCTCCCAATTTCTCTCACAACTGTTCAAAAGAGCAGGCATTTATATTTTTAAAACGGTCCAAAGCCAGCTGGGGGTATGTCGCCCTTTATGACCTGCCCAGTTGCGCCATCCAAAATCACATAGTAGTGGTTCTTGTTGTACTCATAGACCATGAACCATATGGGCGCGTGCACATATATGGCATTTCCAAGACTACAATCAGTCTTGAACTCTATCAATCGGTCTACATCCTGGCTTACAAGAAACTTATGATGGGCATCCACCTCTTGCTTCGCTTCAGCTATTACCTCGCCTTCGCTCAATTCGCTATTCAGAACCTTTGCATTCTTGTCTATCTGGCGAAAGTCGAAGGGTATCTTACCTTCTATTGGAACTTGATATTCTCTCGTAGGAAACTTCGATACCTTTCTTCCAAGGACGAGCCAGTTGTAGGATTTGTCGATGCCGCCCTCCTTGACGATTGGAGGTGTGATCCTCTCGAAGATGCCTTTGTAACGAGTTGATGCAGAGATCGGAACTATCCAGATGGGCAGATACTGCAACTCCTTCTCCACGATCTTGGCCCTCTTGGCCAGATCCTTGGGTTTTAGAAAACCAGAGCCCATCCATGCTCTTAAATCCTTCTCAACCTCAAGCTCATCGCGCTTATTTACTATCATAGAGTGCTCAAGGACGAAGGCCTTGTGTGTAGTTACTACAACTGTGAAGCCACAGTATCCACACGTGACTATTATCTCGCCTGGCTTGAAGGTGAGAGCCGCTCCACAATTTGAGCATCGAACCTCTTCAACTACTTCTGCCAAGCCAGATTTCCCAACAAATTCTGGAGATAAAGTATAAAAAACTTTTACACATAAGCAACATAGAGTTGTAAAGACCTTGGCAGGCTTGTACAAGCTAAAACAGACGATGAATCTGACCATTCTCCTAGTCTTTGCGATCTTTGCAGGTCTGGTAACAGTCTTGGCCATAGTGTTCAATATGTCATTATTTTCAAGCCTGACTCTGGGCATGATCTTGGCCATTCTGATCATGCTGTTCGAGTATGCCATAGGGCCCGCTATAGTAGCATCCTCTGCGAACCTTCGGTACCTTGGATCAGGTGAAAACCCTTGGCTCGATGGAGTCGTAAAGGAGCTCTCACAGAAGGCTGGTATCCCACAACCCAGGTTAGCAATAGCCCAAGAATCAACCCCAAATGCCTTCGTGTTTGGCCATACGGCTGGCGATGCTACACTAGTCTTTACTAGGGGACTTCTCGAAGGGCTCAACAAGGAAGAAGTTCGAGGGGTTATAGGTCACGAATTGGGCCACATAAAGCACAGAGACTTCATAGTCATGACGATGCTGTCCGTGATTCCGCTCATATGCTACCTGATAGCCCGAAGCCTCTTTTGGGCTCAAGGAGCATCCGGAAAGAGGGAGAAAGGTGGAGCCGTAATAATAGCAGCCATAGTTGCATATGTCATTTACATCATCTCGATGCTCTTTGTCCTCTACCTGAGTAGGCTCAGGGAGCACTACGCTGATGCCTACTCTGCCTACATAACCTCCTCACCAAGAAGCCTCGAGAGTGGCTTGACCAAGATAGCATGGAACTTGTCCCTCACACCATCAGAGCCGAGTGGTGCCAGAGCTTTCTTCATCGAAGATCCAGCACAAGCAAAGGCAGACTGTAGCCGAATCCTGAAGAACAAGTCGAAGTATGATCTGGACAAGGATGGCGTCCTAGATGAGCACGAGCTGATGCTGGCTATGGAGGAAGAGGCAAGATCAAAGTGGACAAGTGCCAATACATTGTTTTCTACTCACCCGCCTGTCTTCAAGAGAATAATGGTCCTTCGCCAGATAGAGCAGGAAATGGTCAGTGGCAGGTATACCGATAGAGAAGTCTACAAGTTCGTCTAGATTAAAACGAAACTCTTATAGAATCATGATCACCATCTTTTGATGATGAAATGATGAAGAGGCTTTGGAATTCGCTCAGTGCAGGAGTTTTTCTAGTCACTTTGGCAGTTTCTGCCATAGTCTCAGTGGTCAACCCAAATCTGCTCCCTTTGGGAAGCGTCGTCCCCCTGACCATCTTTGTCTTTGGATTATGGCTTATAGTATTGGCCTTCATCAAGAGAGCTTTGGGACCATCAGTCTATGAATCTCCACCACTTATGGTGGGTGGTTGGGGCATCTTGCTTGTAGGAATAGGGTTGATGTGGCTCTATCCAAGCTCATGGTTACTGATAATGGCAATTCTGATACTGATAGTAGGGTTGATCGCAATAGTCTACAGCTTCATGAAGAGAGCCTGAGAGGTGGTCATGACGGAGAGTTTCGGCCTTGGAGAGCGGTGGCACGAAGTAGTAGAGGCTCTCCACAAGGTGATGCCCATCTATGATCGTGTCAATCATATGATGTCTTTCGGCCGGGATAGTGCCTATAGAGAAGAAGGAATCATTGGCGCTCTACCTTCAGCAGACCTAGTTCTGGATGCTGGTTGTGGCCCAGGGGTTATGAGCGAGATAGCTCACAAATTATTGAAGATCAGGCATCTGGTACTTCTGGATCCTATGCAAGAATGCCTTGTAATGACAAGGAAGAGGCTAAATAACAAGAACTGTGATATGGTCATAGGCTTGTTCGAGGCTCTGCCATTCAAGAGAGAGGTATTCGATCTGGTCATGTGTGGCTTCTCCTTGAGGGATTCTATGAATATGAATATGGCTCTGAAAGAAATATCCAGGGTATCGAAGGGTGAGGGAAAGTTTGTCTTAGTGGATCTGGGAAAGCCCGACAACTTTCTGAAGAGATTCATCATAGGGTTTTGGTGGAAGTTCATAGCGCCGTCTATGACCATCATCCTTGCCAAGGGGAAGGCGGTGTTCTACAGAGCCATCTATACAACTTATAAAAAACTCCCGAGAAACAGCGAACTAAAACAGATGATTAAGACTCGTTTCGATGAAGTCGTGTTCAAATCCAGAATGCTAGAAGGCATCGTGATAGTCACAGCCAAGAAGAGTAAGCATAATTAAATAACAGAAGGCAATCTGAAGCCAGAGAAGATTTTTATTTAACTGTGAATAGAAAAGTTAGGTTGAGGGGGCCATCTTAATGGATTGGGGTTTAAGAAACCGTTTGTCCAGGATAATTAGACCAGACGGTCATACAGTCATGCTGGCTGTAGACCATGGGTACTTTCAGGGGCCAACCTTTAGGCTTGAGAACCCGAGGAGAACCATAGTGCCTCTTCTACCCTTTGCTGATGCGATTATGCTGACTCGTGGGGTGCTACGCTCATCTATTCCCTTCGAAACAGATACTCCTATCGTTCTGAGAGTTTCAGGCGGAAATAGCGTTATAGGAACTCTCGCCAACGAAGAGATTATTACGTCCATGAAGGAGGCTGTCCGACTTAACGTGGCTGCAGTTGCCTTCTCGATATACGTGGGCACGGAATATGAACATCAGACTCTAACTTGCTTAGCAAGACTTGTCGACGAGGGTCATGATTACGGAATGCCTGTGCTGGCGGTTACAGCCGTTGGTAAGGAGCTAGAGAAGAGGGAGGATCGCTACCTCGCGCTTTGTTGTCGAATAGCAGCTGAAATAGGGGCCAGTATGGTGAAAACTTATTACTGTGAAAATTTTAGGAAGGTTGCAGAAGGCTGTCCTGTCCCGCTGGTCATCGCTGGAGGACCTAAACTTAAGACAGAATCAGATGTTTTCCAGCTTGTCTATGATGCCCTAGAGGCTGGAGCGGTCGGCGTGGACATGGGAAGAAACATCTGGCAGCACGACTATCCCATAGCCATGATTAAGGCTATAAGGGCGATGGTCCATGAAGGTGCCAGTGTAAAGGAAGCCTACGAGCTTTTCAACAGCCTCAAGCAAAGTGGAGAGTAATCTTCCAACCTTAAACTTCATTTGTAAATTATTTATTCTAGCTAATGGGATGCCAATGACTTAATTATTCCTTGTCAACCTTTCAGCCAAGGCCTTTTCCCATTGATTTAATCAACTTTAGGATGGCATCCAGCTGTTCTGACGATAATCCTTGAATCTTCGTCTGTATGTCTTCTCTCTTCTTTAACGCCTCTCCAATTCTTTTTCCTAACTCGACTTGTTCGTCCCGTTTAATCACCTTATAGAAGACAGTCGTTCTGGAATGAATCGCTTATAGTTGGACTTTGTCTTCCACTCTTATTTTTGGCGTAGGTGAATGCTTCCTCAATGGTCACATCATTGGGTTCCCCAAGTATCCCGTCTCCATCGTGGTCAAGTGTATCAGCTTTTCCTGAAAGGACGCCTTGATCTATCAAGTAGTAGATAAACACGCTATTTTTTAGAGCTGAACTCTCATACCCAACTCTTGTTTCTGAGGTTGCCATCGCTATAACCCTTCCGTCTGATGCCAAGTCGGTCATGCCTCCAGCATAACACGAGTCAAAGATGAAAATCACTCTGGTCGTTCTAATGTCTTCAAATAGCTGTTTTAGTTCTCCATCCCAAATTACTGAAGATTTTGTGCATTCATAAGGCACTATTCCTTCATCAATTCTTTCGTTGTCCCCATCCATCGCTATTCCGTAAGTCCCGTGTCCGCTGTAAAAGAATACAGCTTCATCACCAGAGTCTACATTATTTTTAAGCCATCCAATCGCCGAAATTATATCTTGCCGTGTAGCATTATTAATGTGATAATCGGATATGAGCAGAAGTATGTTCTCTCTATGGTAACCATAAACATCTGTCAAAGCTTGTAACATCTCAATAGCATCATCATCTGTATAATGAAGGTCGCTTCTTGTTCCAGAATAATCTGCTATGCCTATTACCACAGCCCATCTATTTTCTTCTAAAGGTGGGGGGTTACCTAGTGTACCTGTAGCATACACAATAGGAGTTGAAGGGGTTCGGTCTCTACGGGATG
>JACAEJ010000020.1 GCA_013388925.1 Nitrososphaerales archaeon | reverse complement strand
GCCCTAGATGCCATAGAAGGTTAGATACGGTTTGAATCGGACTATAGTAGGATTGAAAGTTTGACTTCATCTGGTGTTTTGGCTCGGTCGAAAATGGTTTGAATCGGACTATAGTAGGATTGAAAGTACAAATAAAAAAAGTTTCCTTTTTTACAGATTGGTGCAAAGGATGGGCTCCTAAACTGATGATTGGAAGGATTTGTGTTTATAAGTCAAGGGGGTTTATGACTTCACAACGCAGTAGGAGCTTTTCCTGATACAGACAACGATATAGTAGAAGAGAGAGAGCCGTCAAGAATTAAGCCGTAAATCCTACAAAGCCCCAATTTTCAGGAAAGAGATCGAAGCTGGGAAGATCATCTTCTACGATGAAGCTGAAGGATGAATATTCATTCTTGTTGTGATCGATAGAATTAAAAATTCAAAAAATTAAGATGTGAACAAAGGGAAACTATGGAAATTCTAGACAGAGCCTTCTACGAAAGAGAAACAATTTCAGTAGCCAAAGAACTGCTAGGCAAGCACCTAGTAAGGAGAACGAGAAAAGGTGATATGACAGGCAGGATAGTTGAAGTTGAGGCATACCGTGGCTCTGACGATCCTGCGAGCCATGCCTATCATGGCAAGACTGATAGGAATTACTTGATGTTTGGTCGTGGTGGCTATGCTTGCGTATACTTCATCTATAGTAATCATTACTGCTTTAATATAACTGCCAGAGTAGGAGATAATCCAGGAGCCGTTTTGATTAGAGCGTTAGAACCTATAGCAGGAATAGAGTTGATGCAAGCAAACAGGCATGTTACGGATTTGAAGAGCTTAACGAATGGTCCTGGCAAGCTAACAAAAGCGATGAATATTACGAGTAAACATAATGGCCTAGATTTAACGAAAGGAGAAGAGTTGTTCTTGTGCGAACCTATAGAAAATCATCGCTTTGAAATCGTTTCAACAAAAAGGATGGAGTAAAATCAGGAATAGATAAGCTGTGGAGATTCTATATAAAAGATAATATATTTGTCCCAAAGAAATAATACTTTCGTATCCCGTTACGTAATAACTGTCTTCCTTTTCTCCTCGGCCAAACTCACTATCTTAGCAGGCGCCCCTTTCCGAAGAATGGCTTTCCGAAAAGACTACTGCATGACAGTATACACGGTCAGAGCACCAACGCTTATTCAGAGCAATGAGAGAACCCTAAAGTAGAAATCATACCATAATATGGTGGGGGTATATGCATATTCGGAGCCGAGTATACGCCAAGTATCAACTTATCTATCGACTATGTGTGTTCTTGAAAAGATAAATGTTGTTTTACTATAATCAAAAATTTTTTTCTCAATTTGCCGATATCTTCTGTTTTTAAATTTCTTATCAATATTTTTATCCTAACTAAGAAGTTTTCAGCCTTTTTCAGCAAATCTTCTGCTAATTCTCTCGTAAGTATAAAATCGACATAATATTGCTTATCTATCCTTTCCTTCTTGGCAAAAGAAATTAGTTCATATAAATCCTTCTTTTCAAATATCTTTTTAAATAGTATTATGGTTCCTGTATGGTTCTCACACTTTATCCCAACCCTGAAGAGTAAAGCTGTTAAAGAATTGTACATAACATAGTAAGACATGGAAACAGAATTCTCATACAATCCTTTGTCCAGAAAAATAGATGCCGATTTCAAACAATTCTCAGCTTTCTCCAAATATGAGGTGCAGATTTCTTCTGAAGTTTCGACTAATTCTAATCTACCTTCTTTCTTCAGTTTAATCAAAAAACTTGGTTTTTTCATAAAACTCCTCTGCACCTCTTAGTAGAACATGGTTTTTAATTATTTCTTTTATTAACGATGAATCTAAATCAAAATTACCTATTTTTACACTAATTCTTGAATGAACCGTTTCAATTTCTTCTTTTATCTTTCTATTTCTTGTCTCCACATATATGTCTATATCACTGTCTTTTTTTGCTGTGAATTTTGCATAGCTACCGAATAAAATAATAAGTTTTACTTTACATTTTTTCAGAATATCTTCTATGATAATACCTAACTCGGGATATTTTTTAATTAATTTAATTAGTTTGTACCTCTCCGCATTTAAGACGTAATTTCTTGCTTCCAGATTCTTCTTGATGAAGAACACTTTATTTTTACCTTCTTTTCTATAGTCTAGAACGTTCTCTTTTAATAGCACATTTAGTTTTCTTAAAACAGTGGAATGTGATATGTCAAGATATCTTGCTATGCCTCTTAAATGATACTTTCCTGTAAGCAGAAATAAAATTATCTCGTAGTCTATAATGTCCCTGTAATGAACCATATGTAACATATTTGAACCAATGCTTATAAGTTTTGATTTTGATAGTTAATGTGATCGGAGTGCATATGAGCAAAGAAGAGTTAGAAAGGTAGAACGATTGAGGCCACTCTAGTCTTGGGAGTCTATAAAGCTCTGGTCGGCTCCCTCTCCTTTTTTCGATTTGAGCCTCGCTGTGGAGATTTCTGACCTTACTGCCGAAATATACACTATGCCCATTAATGATATAATATTCTCCTCTTGCTGTTACTATTGTTTGAATCGAACTATAGTGAGATTGAAAGTGTCAAATAAAAAAGGATTTGAGTTTAAATATGGAAGGGGGGGTAGGCGTTTTGAAGCAGAGAATAGGCTCACAAAGGGAATAATGAGAGCTTGATCCTTAGGAGGTCTTTCTCCTCTAAGTTACTGAATAATGAAGATTGAAGGATATCTAGAGTATAAAGTTGGGAATGGCGGGCCTGGTGGGATTTGAACCCACGGCCTACTGGTCTCTCCAATAGCTTAAGAGCCAGCCGCTATAGGACAACTCTCTACCTGGCTGAGCCACAGGCCCCTCTTCGAGAAGAAGAGTCGATTATTTAAGATTACCACAATATGATCTTCACGATGTTTATAGGTAGCCTATCTGATACCAATAGAGAATATGCTATTCTTCATAGGCCTGGGATTACATGGAGCCAAAGGATTATCATTGCTAGGTCTTGATCTCGCAAAGAAGGCAGACATTGTATATCTAGACACTTACACAAGCCCCGTAGCCAAAGATGAGGTAGACTCTCTAAAAGGCCTGATAGGTGACAAAATAATTGCAGTAGGGAGGGAGTTCATAGAAGATGGAAGAGAGATAATTCATCAGGCAGGCCAGAAGGATGTAGCTCTGGTGGCTTCTGGTGATCCCATGGTTGCAACAACTCACATGGAGCTGAGGCTGAGGGCAGAGAGGTCTGACATAAAGACCATTGTGGTACATGGCCCATCTATTCTTTGCGCCCTGACAGGCGAGACAGGCCTTCACGCCTACAACTTTGGCAGACCAGTCACACTAATGAGAACAGGAGCACCAAGATCCACGGTATACGAGGTGATTCATGAGAACCTGGCAAGAGGCATTCATACAGCTCTACTCTTGGAGTACGATCAGGCAAGCGGATTTTCACTAGATCCGAGAGAAGCTCTGCATTCTTTGCTTGAGATGGAGGCGGATAATAGACAGGGCCTAATAGATGATGATACCCTTCTCATAGTGGCATCAAGAATAGGTAGCAGCTCACAGTCTATATCAGGTGGCAATCTGGCAGGTCTGATTCATAAAGACTATGGAGAGCCTCCCCACCTGCTCATAATACCAGGAAGACTACATTTCACAGAGATCGATGCATTAAGGACATTGCTCGATATCGATGAAGGCAAGATCAGGGACAACTCCTTAAGGGCGCAGAGGCTTGCAGTAGCGATGGTAAGAAGGTATCTGTCGAGCACAAGAAGCGCACTCTCAAAGGCAGTGGAGAGAGGCAAGGCTGAAAAGAAGCATCTTGATGATCTGTTCGAGAATGTAGAGTGCTACCTATCCGATTCAGAGAGGTTTCTTAATGCGGGAAAGTATGAATTGGCAATACTGAGCGTTGGATATGCGGAAGGCCTCTTAGATTCATTAAGGCTCACAAAAGAGCTCAAGGTAGAGTGGTGATTATTTGATGACTTGGTTATCGATAAAGCACCTTAGATTTATCTTGGGGTAGAGGTAGGGTCTAGGTGAGAAGATGAGAGAATTACCAGATGTGTACAGAAAGTTACTTGTCAGGGTCTACTCGAATGCCATCCTTGGGGTGAAGAATACAGTGAGAGAATTGGCTGAGAGCACAAATATGATAGATGACCATCTGGCAGAATTATGCAATTATATGAAGAATGAAAAATTTATATCAGAATCGAAAGGGGAGTTCGGGCTTACAGGTATCGGTAGGAAGAGGATAAAGGTGGTATTCACTGGAGGGGTCTTCGACATAATACACCCGGGCCATATATTCGCCCTATCCTCTGCAAAGAAGCTTGGGGATGCCCTTGTTGTGGTAGTGGCAAGAGACAAGACGGTCTTGAAAAACAAGGGGAGAAGACCTTTGAATAGTGAAGAAAATAGGCTGGATTTGGTGAAGGCTTTAAAGTTTGTAGATGTTGCCATGCTCGGAGGGGAGGGTGATATATTCGAGACCGTCGCCAAGGTGATGCCCGATAAAATCGCACTTGGATATGATCAGAAGTATGATGAATCAGAATTGAAGAGGGAGGCAGAGAAGCATGGCCTATCTGTCAAATTCACAAGGCTTGGGAGCAGGATGCCAGATATCAAGAGTTCAAAGATCTCTGAAAACAGGGAAATCTTCAAGGAGTTCTAGGCTTTGGGGGCCTATCTCCAGACAGGAAGACCTTGATCCTTACAATGTCCCCATCCTTTAGACCGAGCTTCTCTCTGACGTTTATCGATGATATCAGCTCCAGAACAGAATCATCATAGTGTGACCTTTCGAAGATGCCTACAGCTCCTTCAACAAGATCGTTTATCAACGCCGGAAAGCACTTGGCTCCACCGTAAGTTCTATGCTCATCCTTAAAACCTGCTATGCTTATGCCAGAATAGTGCTCGAGCTCCCGCCTCAACTTCCTATACTTGGATGTGAGTCTCAGGTTCAACGTCCCAAAGTATGGATCGAAGCCGAGTCTCTCAAGGAACTGCCTCCTATAGTTCTCCAGAGAGATGTAGTATGCACCCTCACCTATGCCAGAGAACAACTCGCCCTCGATCTCTATCGATGAGGGAGGGGCTTCTATTGCCTCCTTCAAGGCCAGGTAGAGCCTTGTAAGCTGGTCTACACCCTTTTCTGTCAGCCTTATGCTGTGATGGCGACCACTCTTGAACCTCTCCAGAAAGCCTTCATCCTCCAGTTCCAAGAGTTGCTTGGAAGCGAGCTGTTGTGACTTTCCTATCCTCCTTGCAACTTCGCCTGTCAAGACCCTGATAGGGCTATCCCTTGCCCCCAAGAATAGAAGCTCGACAAGTATTGGTATGTAAGCTGCCTTCACTTCTATTATTCGATCAAAGGTCTTATCTTCTGTACTCATTATTTGTAACAACTTCTGGAAGCTTATTTACCTTCCCTTTGGAGAAAGCATTCTTGCTGATCTATGGGCAGATTCAAGGGCTTTTATGAGGTCCGATCTATTGGATTGGATTATTCCCATCGAATCCTCGACGGTCAGCTTGTGCCCAGGACTTGCGTAGTAAGTCTTGCCCCCCTCTTTGACTTTAAAGGCTACACCAACTATAGATCCATCTAGAATCATGGGAGCAATCATGTCCTTGGAGGGACCTATCCTTCCGATCAAGAGGGACTTCGCGATCCCGAGTGTAGGCATATCCAATGTGAGCCCCACGAATACCGCCAGCCCTGACCTCCTTGGATGGGCTATGCCATGCCCATCGACTAGGACTAAATCTATATTTTCCTTAAGGGCTCTAACCACTGAAATCACAAAAGGAGCCTCACGCATGAAAAGATAACCAGATACGTAAGGAAATAAGGGCTTGCCTATCTGCCTTGCTACTTCCATAACTTTCTTTTCAGAACAACTCCATAATACTGCTGCGGCTACCGCTTTTTCCTTATTATAGGATACGTCTACTCCACAGACATTGTTGATTCTATATCTGCCTAGAGGCTCAAGTTGATGAGCTTTTGCTACAATCTCTTGAATCTTAGAAAGTAAACTCAGCGTTGCCTCATCTGCTTTCATAATATCCATAAAAATTCTTTATACTGATATCTTTTGCCCTAAATTGGATATCCTCTAGAGCTAGAAAGCAGATTATTTCGTAGATTTTTTACCCTCCAGTGGCAAGAATCAAAAAGATGTAAGGCTAGTCGAGCATTCTCTCCATAAGGTCTGCTTCAGCTTCCTCTACAAGTGGTATTCCTGTGACCTTTGCTACCCTCTCTGTAAGAGAAACTAGATCTTTCCTGTCTAGTAGGTCCAAGCTCCACTTCCTTGCACCTGCCATCAATTGCTGCAACCCGACTCCAACCCTATCGTGAAGGAAGCCATAAAGTCCTACAGCAGTCCATGGTACCCGACTGAACCTGTTGCCATTCTGCCTCTTAAGCTCCATAGTGGAGATGAAGAACTTTTCAGGATCAGAGCCATAACGATCAGAGAAGGCCTTTGGTAGCTGCTCTTTCTTTGACAGTTCAACGAAATATGCAGACTTCATGACCGCTGTAAGAGGGGCTCTAGCCATAAGTATCGCCTTGACGTAAGGACCATTACCAAAGTTGCTCATAGCTATAGACTTGAGTATCTGGGTCTCACTTATGAAGCCCCCAGCCATTATTATATCGGGTACATATCGCCCCTTCTTTCTCAATATCTCTGCACACTTCAAGACCTGTGCCTGTAGATATACTGTCGGGGTGCTCATTTCGTCCATCATAGAAACAGGGCTCATCCCAGTCCCTCCCCCAGCCCCATCAAATGTCACAGCATCGATATGTGCCTCTGAGGCAACCTTCATTGTAAAAGCAACGACAGAAGGCTTGTAAGCTCCTGTCTTTAAGAAGACCTTCTTGGCTCCTTGCTCCCTTAGCCACTCTATATCCTCGACAAAATTCTTCTCGTTAGGTATCCCAACACGGCTATGCCTCTCAAAGCTCTTGAAGACACCATCCCTAAAAGCCTCTCTGACAGACTTCTCCTCAGGGTCAGGGAATACTAGATAGCCTCTTTTCTTCAGCATCAATGCTCTATCCAGGTCAAAGAGCCTTGTCTCCCCACCTATCGCCTTGGCCCCTTGCCCCCACTTCCTCTCTATCACGTTTACCTCAAGCTTTGAGATGGCATAGGAATCTATTCCTAGCCTCTGGTCTTCGACATTTGTCTGGACGACTACTTCGCCATACTTCTCATCCCAGAACTCTCGGAAGGCATCTACTCTTCTCTTCAGCTCCTTTGACTCTGCCACCTTCCCCATAGCGATATGGGCTTCTGGGTCCATCCCTACTACGTTCTCCCCAATTGTTATTATGATCCCAGCAAGGGCTGCACCGATAGCAAGTCCCTCCCAGTTCAATCTAGCAACCTCTGTAGAACCGTATGCCCCTATTACAACAGGCATCCTGAGTGGAACGCCTCCTACTTCAGTTTCAAGGCTGACGTTAGGGAACATTGCCACATCAGAGTCTGGAGAAATGCCCTCTACCCCCAAGAGTGAAGATTGAATGTTAAAATCAGACCAGTCGAGCTGGAAGTCTTTGAGCGCTCCAGCTGTGCTTGTTCCGTACTGAGTTGGGTCAGGATAGAGAGCCTCTCGACCCCTAAAAGCTGAGAGGCTTATCTCACAAAGGACTGGACAGTTCTTGATGCAGATAGGGCACATGCCGCTTGTAGGGCTGACATCCCTAACCCTCGTTGTAGTGCCGGATGTAGACTTCGAATTCAGATAGGATGAATTTCTTAGAACCCTTTCTGTCATGATCTCACCAACATACTGCAAAACTCCTTTCTCGTCATGGGTTTTATTTCGTACATAGGATCCATGCTACAGGACCATTTCGAAGGATGGGTTCGACATACAAGTCCCTCCTCCCTCATCCTCTCAAGGATCCCAAGAGGTTCTTTTATGTCTGTATGAAGGAAGATGTAATCTAGTGTAACTGGACTCTTGGCCCTATCCAAGACCAGTAGGATCTTCCTGATCTTCTCACTCTCAACATCTTTTTCCATTTAGTAATGAAGCCATTGGAAATGGTTTATATATTTTTCGTCTCTTTTTTAGACTTAAAGTGTTAAAATGGAACAATAAAAATTTTTAGTAACAAAATAGTGATAAGAGTTGTGTTGGAGGGAGATTTATCGAGAAAGTTCGACCCGATCAAGTCACGTAAGGGTATAAAGAACAACACTGAACTTATAAGGCTACTCATAGCTGAAGAGTTCGCTAGGTCTCCCTGATAGATCATATATGGAAGGTGATGAATGCCTCTTGAAGAGTGAAACAAGGATACCTGATGAGTTGAGCAAATTCCTTAAGGTGGGGTGCACCCTGCTCATCAAAGGTGATGCTGGAACAGGCAAGACTACCCTGGCATTGGAGATACTCCAAGGCCTTCAGCCAATAGACTCTATCTATTTTCAACTAAGACACCTCCGAGCATCCTCTACGAATACTATCCTTGGCTCAAGGATAAGATGGTGATGGGCCCTGAGGAGATGAGATTCTTGTGATATACTACTCATACTACAGAATCACATTTTGTCTTTAAAGACCTTCCCAATGCCCTTGTCATCTATGGTATGAGGCCAAAGACTGGTCTTTACGCTGTCGATATAATCAAAGATAAGGTCTGATTCTTGCCGATAGTTTAGCCAGTGGCCTTGAAGAGCCAAGGAAGGGAGTATCATCGGAAAGAGTAATATCTGGGCAGAAGTCAGAAAATTGGGCGAGAAAATGACAGGACCCAATCCGTTCGAGGTTTCACAAAAGCAATTGGATGAATGCGCAAGAATTCTAAAGTTGGATCCCCAAGTGCACAAGATCCTTCGAGTCCCGATGCGTGAACTTCACGTGTCACTGCCCATACGCATGGATGATGGCTCTATCAGAGTATTTCAAGGGTTCAGGGTTCAATATAACGATGCAAGAGGCCCAACAAAGGGAGGGATTAGATTTCATCCTGATGAGACGATAGACACTGTGAGGGCGCTTGCAGCCTGGATGACATGGAAGTGCGCCCTCCTTGACCTGCCTCTTGGAGGTGCAAAGGGTGGCGTAATATGTAATCCTAAAGAGATGTCTCAAGGTGAGCTGGAACGTCTGAGCAGGGCATACATAGATCAGGTATGGCAGTTCATAGGACCAGAGAAGGATATCCTAGCGCCCGATGTCTACACAAACCCTAAGACGATGGCATGTATGATGGATGAGTACTCAAAGATCGCTGGCAAGAATCAGTTCGGTGTCATTACAGGAAAACCATTGATCATAGGTGGCTCTGTTGGACGGGATGATGCAACTGCTCGAGGTGGCCTGTACACCATCCGTGAAGCTGCAAAAGAACTTGGCATAGGCCTCAAGAATGCTACAGTTGCCATATATGGATATGGGAATGCTGGCTATAATGCAGCCTTTCTATGTAAGACTCTCTTTGGATCTGATATAGTGGCTGTCAGTGACAGTAAGGGAGGGGTATTCAGCAAGGGAGGTCTCGATCCAGAGAAGGTTCTTGAGCACAAAGTAAGGACAGGCTCTGTAATCGGCTATCCAAATACAAAGCCCATATCCAATGAGGTCTTATTGGAGCTAGAGGTTGACATACTGATACCTGCTGCTCTGGAGAATGTCATTACTGAAAAGAATGCCTCCAATATTAAAGCAAAGATAGTCGCCGAGTTGGCCAATGGTCCGACTACACCAGAGGCAGACGATATTATGTACAAGAATGGCATTCATGTTATACCAGACTTATTGTGTAATGCTGGTGGGGTGACAGTCTCCTACTTCGAGATGGTGCAGAACTTTTACATGTACTACTGGGAAGAGAAGGAGGTTCATGAACGTTTGGATAAGAAGATGACTACAGCCTATCACTCTGTGCTAAAAGTATCTAAAGAGTACAAGGTAAACATGAGGCAGTCTGCGTATGTTGTTGCTGTCGAACGTGTTGTTGAGGCAATGAAGTTTCGTGGTTGGGTCTAATTACCATCGATAAAGAATTGACGATATTGGTATTCTCATCTTCTAACAGTCTGATATTTGGGCTACTTCTTTTTCTTTGAGAGCTTTTTTGAAAGATTCTCCATAGACCTTATCATCTCAGACCTTCTTGCCTCTTCTGTAACGGCTGAGCGTGTATTCTCTATCAAGACTCTTGCCACATCAAGCTTCCTCCTGATGCCCTGTGCCAAGTGATCATAGACTCCAAAGGGAAGTAGAAGGGTGTACAAGCGCTCCATGATGCTGAAGAGACTGTATGCTTCACTACTCTTTCCCCTCCTGATTTCATCATATATGCGCCTCTTTATCTCCCCTATAGTATCCAGAAGGCCGAGAAGGTAGGATACATTCTTTACACCGAGCTCTCTGTATGATGGGATTGGTCTACTCATGGCTATGGAGTATAGGGCAGACGCTTCCACGTACTCCATCTCAGGTGCTATAAGGTACCTGTAAAGATCGTCTTTGCCAGCCTTCCTTAGCTCTCTCAATAAAGCATTTGCAGAATCGAGCTTCGAACGTGCTTCATCAAATTTGGCCAAGTGAATGTCTGTTATGGCCTTGGCAGAGAAGGATATGACATCTCTGGATTCGCGCAATACCTTCTCCCTCCTCTCTTCGACTTCGTCGAGCTCCTTCGATATATTTACAAGGGATGCTTCAATCAGTTTTGACTCCATAATGAACTTTTCGAGATGGCAAATAAAATAGTTATCGCTATACTCTTCGATTCATCAACTTGCTATCGTCTGGCTCTGCTCCCTCAAGAACTGAGTCAGGTAGTAAATCCCTCCAGCACCCTTGCCACTAGATCCGCTGAGCTTCCATCCTACGAATGGCTGTGCACCCACCATGGCCCCAGTTGTAGCCCCAACCTTTCTATTTGCATATAACACTCCTGTCTGGATTTCGTCAAAGAACTTCTCTATCTCTCCCCTGTCTTCACTGAAGATTCCTGCCGTCAGGCCATAATCTACATCATTCGATAGCTTTATCGCCTCTTCAAGAGAAGAGACTTCTGCGATGCATACTATAGGCACGAAGAGCTCCTCCTTAAGGAGTCTATGATCCTTTGGAAGGCCATCAACTACAGT